>DGYN01000146.1:43165-43487 GCA_002398405.1 Caulobacteraceae bacterium UBA5005 | reverse complement strand
GCTCCGCGCCCGTGGACTGGTGCGTCCGGCAGCTGGAAGCCTCCGGCGGCGAGGACATCCGCGCCCTGGTCTGCAACGCCGGCTGCGCAAATTCCTTCACAGGCAAGCCCGGAGCCGATGCGGTGCGGCGGGTGGCGTCCTGGACCGCGAAACGTTTCGATTGCCGGCAGCGCGATGTGATGATGGCCTCGACCGGGGTGATCGGTGTCTTGCTGGACGATTCGAAAATCACCCACCGTCTGGCCGAGGTTGAAGCGGGCCTGATGGCCGACGCCTGGCCTAAGGCCGCTCAGGCGATGATGACCACCGACACCTTCCCGAA
>DGYN01000146.1:8397-42984 GCA_002398405.1 Caulobacteraceae bacterium UBA5005 | reverse complement strand
ATGACCACCGACACCTTCCCGAAAGGCTCGACCGCCGTCGCCATGATCGAGGGCACGCCGGTGCGGATTTCCGGGATCGCCAAAGGAAGCGGCATGATCGCTCCGGATATGGCGACCATGCTGGCCTTTATCGCGACGGATGCGACCATCGCGCCCTCGGCGCTCAAGACCCTGGTGGCCCTCTACACCCGCTCGACCTTCAACGCGGTGACGGTGGACGGTGACCGCTCGACCAACGACACCTGCCTGCTGTTCGCCACCGGCCAGGCCGGCGCGCCGAAGATCCACCGCGCCGGTGATCAGCGCCTGGCCGACTTCCGCGACAAGCTCGAAGGGGTGATGCTCGACCTCGCCCATCAGCTGGTCCGGGACGGGGAGGGGGCGAACAAATTCGTCAAGATCGTTGTCCAGGGGGCGGAAAGCGCCGCCTCGGCCCGCAAGATCGCCCGGACCATCGCCGAAAGCCCGCTGGTCAAGACCGCTATCGCCGGTGAGGACGCCAACTGGGGACGGATCGTCATGGCCGCCGGCCGGGCCGATGAGCCGATCAACCGCGACCGGCTGATGATCCGGTTCGGCGACCTGATCGCCGCCAGGGACGGGCTTGTTTCGCCGGACTACGACGAGGCCAAGATGAGCCGCTATATGAAGCGCGCCGAACTGGAAATCGGCGTCAACGTGGGCGTCGGGCGGGGGCAGGCGGTGATTTGGACCTGCGACCTGACCAAGCGCTATGTGGAGATCAACGGAGACTACCGCTCGTGAGCAAGCCCGAGGCAGACAAACCGGCGACCAAGCCCAAGGAAACCAGCAGCGCCATCGTCGTCACCACGACCACCAGGACCATGGAACAGGCGGAATTCATCGCTGAAGTGCTGGTCCGCGGCCGCCTGGCCGCCTGCGTCCAGATGGCGCCGATCACCACCAAATATCTTTGGCAGGGGGAGGTCGCCTTCCACGAGGAGGTGATGGTCACCATCAAGACCCTGCAGACCTTCTATCCCAAGGTTCAGGCGGCGATCCTCAAGAACTCGACCTATGAACTGCCCGAAGTGATCGCAACCCCCGTGGTCGGCTGTTCCAAGGCCTATTTCGACTGGATCGTGACCCAGGTCACGGAGTGACGGACAAGCCGATCCTGCTGGTCGCGGCCTGCGCCCTGATCGATGTCGACGGCAGGGTTCTGATCGCCAAGCGCCCGCAGGGAAAACAGCTCGCGGGTCTTTGGGAATTTCCGGGCGGCAAGGTTGAGAGCGGGGAGACGCCGGAAGGCTGCCTGATCCGGGAACTCAAGGAAGAGCTCGGCATCGACGTGACGGCGGCCTGCCTGTCGCCGTTCGTTTTCGCCAGCCACGTTTACGAATCCTTTCACCTGCTTATGCCACTTTTCCTGTGCAGACGCTGGACCGGGGTGGTCGTGGCGCAGGAACACGAGGCTCTGGCATGGGTAAGGCCGGAAAAACTCGCGGATTATCCCATGCCGCCGGCGGATGCCCCGCTCGTGGCGTGGCTGCGCGATCTTTTGTGAAACGCTATTTCGCTGACGCCTCCGGCGCTACCGCCATCGAGTACGGCCTGATCGTTGCGATGATCTTCCTGGCCATCATCGGCGGCATCACCGCCTTTGCCGACGGCACCAACGGCATGTACGAATATATCAACGAGACGATCACCGGCGTTCTTTAGCGCCTGTCTCAAGACTCCTTTGGCCGCACGGCCTTAAGCGCATCTTCTAATCTGATTTTTCCCTCGCCCGGCTTGAGCGGCTTCTGCTGGCTTTCGTGCGGCGCCCAGCCGGTCAGGGTGATGAGGTCGAAGCTGGCGGAAACCTTGCCGTCCGGGCCGGAAAACCGTTCGCGGTAAATCTCGAAGGCGCGGGCGAGAACGGCTCTGGAGAGGGGTCGCGGGCGCTCGGTCAGGGCCAGGGTCTCCCCCATGGCCCGCAGGTCCGCGATCAGCTTGAGCGGATGATCGTAGCGCACCACCACCCGGTCGATATCCGCCACCGGCAGGGCGAAACCCGACCGCTGCAAGAGTCCCGCCGCGTCATAGGAATCGGCCAAAGGCGCGACCCGCAGGCCGGCGCCATCGGAAAGCTCGGCCTCGGCGGCGGTCAGGGACTGGCGAAGTTCGATGAGGCTTTCGCCGCCGATGATCGCGCCGATGAACAGGCCATCGGGTTTGAGGGCCCGCCGGATCTGGATCATGGTCCCCGGCAGGTCGTTGACCCAGTGAAGAGCCAGCGTCGAAACCACCAGGTCGAGGCTCTGATCGGCGAAAGGCAGGCGCTCCTCATCGGCCTGGACCCGGAGGCCGGGGCGGCTTGCGAGCAGCTTGGCGGAGAGGTCGGTCTCGATAAGAAGGCCCACCTTGGCGACGGCGTCGCTTTGCTTGAGCACCCGCGCGAAGATCCCGTCCCGCGCCCCGAGGTCGACCGCGACGGGGAAGGTGCGCATAATGGCGGCTAGGCGGTCGGCGGCGTCTTCGGCGGCGCGGGCCTTCAGAAAATTGGCGGTGGAAAAGGTCTTGGCCGCGCGATCGAGATGACGGCGGTGCAGGGCGCGGTCGAAGAGGCGGGGAGGGGCTGCCATGCAAAGGCTTCTACAGAGAGATCGATGCTGAGGCCGCTGGTTTCTGCAGGCCTGGACCTTGTGTTTCCCCCGCGCCTTCTCGACGAGGACGCGGGCGCCCAGACGACCGGCTTGTCAGCGGCGGGATGGGGGCGGGCCTCGTTCCTGGAAGAGCCGGTGTGCGATGGCTGCGGGACGCCGTTCGAATACGACATCGGCGCGCGCTGCGCCGCCTGCCTCGCCAAGCCCCGGGCGTTTTCCCGGGCGAGGGCGGCCTGTCTTTACGATGAGGTTTCAAGGGATCTGATCCTCAAGTTCAAGCATGCGGACCGCACCGACCTTGCGCCTCTGTTCACGGCCTGGATCGGCCGGGCGGCGGCGCCGCTGCTGGCCGAGGCGGACGCCATCGCTCCCGTGCCGCTGCACCGCGCGCGCCTGTTCCGCCGCAAGTACAATCAGGCCGCCGAGATCGCCCGGCCCCTGGCGCGGGCGCACCGCCTTGAATACCTGCCGGACGCCCTGATCCGCGCCAGGGCCAGCGAGAGCCAGGGGGGCAAGTCGGCGAGCGGGCGAAGGCGCAATGTGGCCGGCGCCTTCGCGGTGAGATCGCCCAGCCGGGTCGCGGGGAAGCGCATCCTGCTGATCGACGACGTCATGACCACCGGGGCGACGGGGGAGGCCTGCGCGCGGGCCCTGCTGCAGGGCGGGGCGTCCCAGGTAGACCTGGCGGTGATCGCCAGGGTGAAAGAAGCAGCGAACCTCTCTATATGAGCGGCCGTTACCTCTAGGTTCAGTTGGTTTTCCGAGACGCTTCATGGCCCATGTCACCATCTACACCCGTCCCTTCTGCGGCTACTGCGCCCGGGCGCTGCGGCTCCTGGAGGACAAGGGCGCGGACTACACCGAGATCGAGGCGGGGATGGACCCGGCGCTGCGCCAGGAAATGATCCAGAAGTCCGGCGGCGGCACGACCTATCCGCAGATTTTCGTCGGTGATCAGCACATTGGCGGCTCGGACGACATGATGGCTCTGGAGCGCGCGGGCAAGCTCGACGCCCTGCTCGCGGCATGAGACCGCTGCGCGTCGCCTTGATCCAGACGCGCACCCCGGCGAGCCAGGGGGAGGCGCTGTCCCACACCGCGCCCCTGATCGAGCAGGCGGCCGGGCGCGGCGCGCAGTTCATCCTTACGCCCGAAGGGTCGAACCTCCTGCAGCGGAGCAAGAGCCGGTTCGCGCAGACGGCGGTCGCGCCGGAAAACGATGTCTTCGTCGCGGGCGTTCGAGGTCTGGCGGCGGCGCACCGCGTCCACATCCTGATCGGCTCGGCTTTGGTTCAGCGGCCCGATGGCCTGTTCGCCAATCGCGCGATGCTGATCACGCCCGAGGGCGAAATTTCAGCGGCTTACGACAAGATCCACATGTTCGATGTCGATCTGCCGACCGGCGAGACGCACCGCGAGTCAGCCCTGTACACGCCGGGAGACAAGGCCGTCGTCGCGCAGACACCCTTCGCCAAGGTCGGGCTTTCGATCTGTTATGACGTGCGCTTTCCGCACCTCTACCGGGCGCTGGCGCAGGCGGGGGCGGAGATTATCACCGTTCCGGCGGCCTTCACCGTCCCCACGGGCCAGGCGCATTGGGCGACCCTGCTGCGCGCCCGGGCCATCGAGACCGGATCCTTTGTCCTGGCGCCGGCGCAGGGCGGAACCCATGAGGACGGCCGGGCGACCTATGGCCGATCCATGGCCATCGCGCCCTGGGGCGAGGTCTTGGCCATCGCCGATCATGACGAGCCCGACGTGCTGATCGCCGATCTTGATCTGGACGCCGTGGCCAAGGCGCGCGAGGCGATCCCCAACCTCACCAACGGCCGCGAGTTCACCGGGCCATGATCCGCTACGCCCTTCACTGCGCGTCGGGGCATGAATTCGAAGGCTGGTTCGGGGCCTCAGCCGACTACGACGATCAGGCGGCGCGCGGCCTTCTGGAGTGTCCGGTCTGCGCCTCGCGCCAGGTGGAAAAGGCGATCATGGCTCCGAGCGTCGCGGGGACCAAGGCTCAGGCCAAGCAGAACGCCATGATGATGGAGGCCATGGGCAGGGTGCGAGCCCATGTAGAGGAGAATTTCGACGACGTGGGCGATGCCTTCGCCGCCGAGGCCAGAGCCATCCATGAGGGAAGGGCCGAGGAACGCGGCATCTATGGCCAGGCGACCGGCGAGGAGGTGGTCGAACTGATGCGCGATGGCGTGCCGGTTGCGCCGCTACCGCCCAAGCCCCCGGGCAAGGGAGAGCTCAACTAGAGCAGCATCCGATCTGATTGGATCGGACACTGCTCTAGAATCCTTGCGTGGTCGCGTTTTCTGGCGGCGAACCGGCAGCCACTTCGCCGGAAAACGCTCTAGCCCCGACGGCCCTCGTGCACCTCGCGCACGCGCTGGCGCAGGCGGTCCCAGTTGACGGGCTTCATGGCGTAGGCTGTGGCGCCGGCGTCAAAAGCCTTGACCGCCGCGTCGGCGTCCTCGCGGGAGGTCAGGATGACCACCGGCAGGGTGAGCGCCCGGTCCATGGCGCGCAGGGCCTTGAGGAACTCAAAGCCGTTCATGTTGGGCATCTCGAGGTCGAGAACGACCACATCATAGTCGTTGGCCTGGACCTTTTTCAGGGCTTCGAGGCCGTCCTCGGCGGTGGTGACCCGGGCTCCGCTGACCGAAAGCTCCGCGTCGGCGAAGGCGCGCATGATCGGGTCGTCATCGACCGCGAGGATCGACCTGGGGTACCCGGGAATGAGCTGCGCCACCGACATTTGGAATTATCATAGGCCCGCAAGACGAAAGTTTCGCTAACGGCCAGGGTTAGCGAAAGCTTAGCCCGTTCGCTCTCCGCGGCGATCGGGACCTGAGTAGCCGGCATTGCGCTTGCGCCGCCGCGAGGGGCCGAAATAGGTCTCGGTCTTGGCGAAGGGGCGGGGATGGAAGATCACCGCGTCCATGCGGCTGATGACCGCCTCGGCGGTGACCGGCTTGACGATCAGTTCGGTGACCCCGGCCTCGCGCGCGCCGATGACGCGGGGCAGGTCCGAATAGCCGGTAATCATGACGAGGGGCAGATAGATGTTCGGGCTCATCTCGTGCGTGCGGACATATTTGGTAAACTCCAGCCCGTTCATCGGCTCCATGCGGTAATCGACGATCGCCAGGTCCGCCGGCCAGTCGCGCAGAATTTTGAGCGCCTCGGTTCCATCGGAGGCCTCGCGGATTTCGCGCACGCCGAGCCCTTTCAGGATCGCGCCGATGATGGAGCGCATGTGGGTGTTGTCGTCTACGACCAACACCCGGAGCTTGTCGAACCGCTGGGTCATTTCTCCGACCTTGTTCGCCGATACCAAGACGCCGATCCTAGGTTTGAGAGATTAAGGATTTCCTTGCGGCGTCAAGCCTTTGCCCACAGTCCAAGGCGTTGTTTGATAAGGGTCGCGCCATCCCTGACCAAGGCGCGCCCGGAATGTGCGCCCAGACTCTCGGGCGCCGTCAGGTCGCCCGCTTCCTTCAGAAACCTTTGGCGCCAGGCCTCGTTGACGTCGTCACGCTGAATGGCGACCCTGACCTTGGCCGGATCGATCACGACCGGACCCTCAATCCCCATCAGATCAACGACAGCCCGGACGGCGGCGGCGGGATCGGCGCTGAGGCCCTCATAGGTCAGATAGAGGGGGGATATGCCGTTACGAGCGAAGAACAGCCGCCAACGGGCTTGGCCGCGGGCCGCGGATCGCATGCGTTCAGCGATCTTCTCGCGGTCGAAACGAGGCGTCACCTCCGAGGTCTTGGGGGCATAGGAGCGGTGCACGCCGGTCTGGAGGCCGATCTCGGCGGAAATCGCCTGGCCCAGATAATCGAGGCGTTCGAGGTGGATGAAACGAAGTCCCGGAAGGCGCTCTGCCCAGCGGGTGGCTGAGACCCGGTCGGCCTGCCGGCTGAACAGCTTGAACCCAAAGACGCCGTTGGGACCAGCGCCGTACTCAAGAATCGCCGCCAGCTGCGCCTGCGGATCGTCGGGATAGTCGGGAAAGTCGAATTTTCGGCGGCCCTCGCCGTTGAAGTACTCCAGGGGGCGGCCCAAGACCCCGGTCGATTCCAGCAGCTGGCAAAGAAAGTTGCTGCCCGACCGCGCCTCGGTGCAAATCACATAGCCACGGACGGGGGCGGGCTCAGTCAGCTTTGGCCACCGTCATCATGTAATTGACGCTGGCGTCCGCCGAGGGGCTCCACTGCCCCGACAAAGGGTTGAAGCTGACCCCGAAGGGACCGCGCACATCGTAAGGCTGCCCCTCAAGGAAACCGCGAAGCTCATCGGGGGTAAGAAACTTGTTCCAGTCGTGGGCGCCGGCCGGGAGCCAGCGCAGGATGTACTCCGCGCCGACCTTGGCCAGGGCAAAGGCCTTCAGGGTGCGGTTCAGGGTGGCGACGATCATGATCCCGCCGGGGGCCAGGAGCCGGGCGCAACTGCGCAGGAACTCCGCCGGATCGGCGACATGCTCGATGACTTCCATGTTGAGGATGACGTCGAAAGGCTTTTCCCCCGCCGCTTCCAGGGCTTCGACGGTCGAGGCGCGGTAGTCGATGGAAAGGCCGCCGGCCTCTGCATGCGCCAGGGCGGTTTTGATGTTGCGCTCCGCGGCGTCGACCCCGGTGACCGAAAAGCCGAGCCGCGTCATCGGCTCGGAGAGCAGGCCGCCGCCGCAGCCGATATCCAGCAACCGCAGGCCCTTGAAGGGTTCGCGCGCGGCGGGATCGCGGGAAAACCGGCGCAGCGCCTCGTCGCGGATGAAGGCTAGGCGCACCGGGTTGAAGCGGTGCAGGGGCGCGAATTTCCCCTTCGGATCCCACCATTGGGCGGCGATCTTGGAGAACTTCTCGACCTCTGCCGGGTCGATGCTGGATTTGGCGGCGGGCATGTCAGCGAATGAGCACGACTTCCACGCCAAGGTCCAGAGCGGCCCAGGCGCGGTCGGCGGTCATGACGGGGAGTTTTTCGCGGATGGCCAGGGCGAGGCAGGCGCGGTCCCCGAGAGAGAGGCCGAGAGACGCGGTCGACCGTCTCAACTGGCCAACGACCACGGCTTGCTCCTGGTCGAAGGGAATGGCGTTCAAAGAAAGCCGTGTGGTCTTGTCGACCGCCGCCTCATCGCTCTCACCTTTCTCAACCATCTTGGTGACGACCTCGGCGAGGTTGACGGCTGAGATCAGGGCAAGCGGCAAGGCGTCGAGCACAAGATCCATGCCGCGCTCGCGCTGAAGGAGCGCCAGGACCGCGGACGAATCCAGGACCTTACTCACGCGCAGCTTCCGCGCGCCGTTCAGCGATCAATTCCTCAGACCACATGGGTTCGCCCTCCTGCCAGGGCTTGATCGTGGCTTGGACCCGGCGAACGCCTTCCAAAGGCCCGTAGAGTTCAAGGGCTTCTCCTTTCAGTTCTCCGGCAAGGACCCTGCCTTCCCGAACCTTGAAGAGCGCGAGAAGGTGGTCAGGCAAGGTGATCTTGCCGCCTGGCTCGACAGTGAATTGGAAGACACGGTCCAGCGACTGAGGCGGCGCCAGCGCATCGGCAGGGGGTCCCTGTTCGGACACGCCGTATGGTGGCTGCGCGCGACCGGCCTCAAGTACGTTGCGCACGAACTGGTACCGGACACCCAGGGCGTCTGCGATCCGCGCGCGGGCAAACCCTTGCTCGCCCAGGGCGCGTATCTGACTGGACTTGTTGCCGGGATAGGCTTGCCGGACGGCGTCCACCTCGGCCGGCGTCGGCATTTCGTGTTGGGCTTTCATAGACTGACCTATCAATAACCTATAGGTAGGTAGATACTTCTCCGGCAGGGGTTGTCAATCGGCGACGCGGCGCCCTAGAAGCGCGCACCTTTCAATGAGCGACGGGAGTTCGACCGGCAGTGTCTCGGCTGGTGATGAAATTTGGCGGCACGTCCGTCGCGGACCTCGAGCGGATCGCCCGCGTCGGCCGGCACGTGGCCGCCGAGGTGGCGGCCGGCAAGAAGGTCGCCGTGGTGGTCAGCGCCATGAGCGGCAAGACCAATGAGCTGGTCGCCTGGACCGACGGGGCGGGGCCCGCGGCCATGGGGCTGCCGCCGTCCGATGACGAATACGACACCGTGGTGGCCAGCGGCGAGCAGGTGACGGCGGGACTGCTGGCCATGACCCTTCGCAACATGGGTCTCAACGCCCGCTCCTGGCTGGGCTGGCAGGTGCCGATCTATACCGACGAGGCCCATGGCCGCGCCCGCATCGACGAAATCCCCGGTGAGAAGCTCTTGAAGGCCATGGATAGCGGTGAGATCGCCGTGATCGCGGGCTTCCAGGGCGTGACGCGCGATGGCCGCATCTCGACACTGGGCCGCGGCGGCTCGGACACCAGCGCGGTCGCCATCGCCGCGGCGGTGGGCGGGGCCTGCGACATCTACACTGACGTCGACGGGGTCTACACGACCGACCCCCGGATCGAGAGCAAGGCCAGGAAGCTGGAACGCGTCTCCTATGAGGAGATGCTGGAAATGGCGTCGCTGGGCGCCAAGGTTTTGCAGACCCGCTCGGTCGAGCTGGCCATGGCCCAGCGGGTGCCGGTGCGGGTGCTGTCGAGCCTGGTGGAGCCGGGAACGGCGCCGGGCCAGGGAACCATCGTCTGCGACGAGGAAGAGATCATGGAAAAGCGTATCGTATCCGGCGTCGCCTATAGCCGCGACGAGGCCAAGATCAGCCTGTTCGGCCTGCCCGACCATCCGGGGGTCTCGGCCCAGATTTTCTCGCGCCTGGCCGACGCCAACGTCAACGTCGACATGATCGTCCAGAGCCGCGCCCGCAGCACCGACTCGGCCAATATGGAGTTCACCGTCGGCAAGCGCGATGCAGGCCGCGCGGTGGAAATCATGCAGGGCGCCAAGGCCGAGATCGGCTTTTCCGAGATCGCCGTGAACGAGGATGTCGCCAAGGTGTCGGTGATCGGGGTCGGCATGCGCAGCCACGCGGGCGTCGCCAAGACCATGTTCACGGCCCTGGGCGAAAAGGGCGTCAACATCCAGGTGATCTCCACCAGCGAGATCAAGATCAGCGTCCTGATCGACGCGGCCTATACCGAGCTCGCGGTGCGCGCCCTGCACGCCGCGTACGGCCTGGATCAGCTCTAGGGCTGGGGCGGCGCGAAAGCGCCTCTCCATAACGACGTTCCTCCGCTGAAATCTGCTATAGGCGGCCTTGAGACGCCGGAGATTCCCGCCCGCCCATGGCCATGACCCCGCTTGGACCCCGCAGTCTGCTTCGGCAGATCCGCGAAGCCATGGCTGGCGGCGCGCCGGCGCAGTCGCGCCTGGACATGGTCGTGCGGATCATCGCCCGCCAGATGGTGGCGGAAGTCTGCTCGATCTATCTGCGGCGCGGGGAAGGGGACCTGGAGCTCTTCGCCACCGAGGGCCTGTCCCCGGAAGCTGTGCACGTCACGACCCTGAAGCCCGGCGAGGGCCTGGTGGGCGAGGTCATGCGCCAGGGCCGGCCGGTGAACCTTTCCGACGCCCCGAACCACCCCTCCTTCGCCTACCGCCCGGAAACCGGCGAAGACCCGTTCCACGCCTTTCTGGGCGTCCCCCTGCTGCGGGGCGGCCGGCCGATCGGGGTGCTGGTCGTCCAGAACAGGACCGAGCGGACCTATGGGTCGGACGAGGTCGAGGACCTGCAGATCATCGCCATGGTCCTGGCCGAGATGGTGGCCGGCGAGGGCCTGCGGGAGACGGCGCTCAAGGGCGTCGACATCACCCCCCACCGGCCCGAACGGATCAAGGGCGCGCGGCTTGCGGAGGGGCTGGCCTACGGGGTGGCCGTGCTGCACGAGCGGCCTGTGCTGATGGGCGAACTCTTGTCGGAGGATTCCGCGGCGGAGGAAGAGCGCCTCAAAAAGGCGGTCGGCGCCCTGCAGACCCAGATCGACGAAATGATGGACGGCCAGCACGGCCTGGTCGGCGCCTCGATGGACGTGCTCGAGACCTACCGCATGTTCGCCCACGACCGCGGCTGGAACCGCAGCCTGGAAGAGGCGGTGCGCGACGGCATGACCGCGGAAGCCGCGGTGGAGCGCGTGCGCTCCGAGCACCGGGCGCGCCTCGGCCAGGCCAGGGACCCCTATCTGCGCGAGCGGTTGCACGACCTGGAGGACCTCAACGACCGCCTGCTGCGGCACCTGCAGGGGGACGGCGCCCAGTCTCGGGAGCTGCCCGCCAACGCCATTCTGATCGCGCGGAATCTCGGCCCAGCCGACCTTCTGGAATACGATCGCAAGAAGCTGCGCGGCATCCTGCTGGAGGAGGGCTCGGGCGCCAGCCATGCGGCGATCATCGCCCGGGCGCTGGATATTCCCTGCGTCGGACGGCTCGACGGCCTGCGCGACGCGGTTTCCGAGGGCGATCCGGTCATCGTCGACGCCGAGAGCGGCGAGGCGTTCCTGCGTCCCCGCGCCGACGTCATCAAGGCGATCCAGACCAGGATCGAGGTCCGCGAACAGCGCAAGGCCGAGTTCGCCAAGCTGCGCGAGACCCCGGCCTTCACCCGCGACGGCGCCAAGATCACGCTTCTGATGAACGCCGGCCTCGACATCGACCTTGAGCTGCTCACCGAGGCGGGGGCCGAGGGCATCGGCCTGTTCCGCACGGAATTCCAGTTCATGGTCGCCGAGGAATTGCCCAGGTTCAACGCCCAGACGGCCCTGTACCGCCGGGTGCTGGACGCGGCCGGCGACATGCCGGTGACCTTCCGCACCCTCGATCTGGGAGGCGACAAGGTGCTGCCCTATATGGAGGCCGAGCGGGAGGATAATCCCGCGCTCGGCTGGCGGGCGGTGCGCATGGGGCTCGACCGTCCGGCCCTGCTGCGCCTGCAGCTGCGCGCCCTGATCGCGGCGGCGCGGGGCAGGCCCCTTCGCATCATGTTCCCGCTGATCGCCGGCATCCAGGAATTCCGCGACGCCCGCGACCTGGTGGATATCGAGGTTGCCTGGGCCGAGCGCCGCGGCCGCACGCCGCCGTCGCGCCTCGACGTCGGGGCGATGATCGAGGCCCCGGCCCTGCTGTTCCACCTCGACGCCCTGTTGCCGAAGGTCGACTTCGTCTCGGTCGGGACCAATGACCTGATGCAGTACATGTTCGCCGCCGACCGGGGCAATCCGCGGGTGGCTGACCGGTACGATCCCCTCTCGCCCCCCTTCCTGCGCGCCCTGCTGTCGATCCAGGAGGCCTGCGCCAATTCCGGCACCCCGGTGTCGGTCTGCGGCGAGATCGCGGGCCGGCCGCTGGAGGCCTTCGCCCTGGTGGCGCTTGGTTTCGACCGGCTATCGATGCCGCCGGCGGGCGTTGGGCCCGTCAAGCGGATGATCCTCAGCTGCGACCGGGAGGCCGCCAAGAAGGGGGTCATGCACCTGGTGGGACGCTTCTCGCCGACCATTCGCAACGAGATCGAAACCCTGGCCCGCAAGCTTTATGTGACACTTTGAGGCGCCGCACGGGTGCCTTGTATTTATTTGAGTTCAAACGTTTAGGATGTTATCCACATCCACTAGCTTGACTGTGGACAACAAGGCGATCGCGGGGTCCCCGATGACGACGGCAACGTTCCGCAAGGGCGTCCGTTAATGGCTCTGGATGGAGGACCGCCGGCAGGGGGCGAGCCCGAAGGAGCCCACGCCATGGCCAGCGAGGATCCGCCGACCGTCGAAAGCATCGCCCTGGCCCAGGGGCGGCCCTTTGGCGAGGGCCTGCGCGCCGCGCGCCAGCACCTGAAGATCAGCCTCGAAGACGTGGTGGCGATCACCAAGGTGCGGCGGGCCTATCTCCAGGCCCTGGAAGAGATGAATTTCGCCCAGCTGCCCTCGCGTCCCTTCGCCGAAGGCTATGTCCGCGCCTACGCCAAGGTGCTGGGCCTGGATGAGGGCATGGCGATCGCCCGGCTTCGGCAGGACTGGCCGATGGGCGACGGCGCCTTGCCTGAGCCCCTTGGGGTCTCCGCCGACGCGGACCCCCGGATCGGATTGGTGGCGGCGGCCGGCGCCCTGGTGATCGTCGCCATCGTCATCTGGAATATCGCCCAGCGCGCCATGGCCGAGCGCGCCCCTCCGGCGACTTCGGCGATCGCCCAGTCGGCGGCCCTGCCGGCGCCCAAGCTGGTGGATCTGGGCCAGCCCCTGCCGCCACCGATCGAGGCCACCCTTCCGGCCCCCTACGTGACGCCCGGTCTCGAGCCCGAGGTGGCCGTGGAGGGCGCCGCTCAGGTCAGCGCGCCGGTGGACGAGCCGGTGCGGATGTTCCAAGTCAAGGGCAAGATCTATGGCGCCCCGGCCGCCTCGTCGGTGGTGACCCTTCAGGCGGTGAACAATGTCTATGTCATCCTGCGCGGCAAGGGCGACAGCGTGCAGGAAATCCAGGAGCTGAAGGCCGGGGAATCCTATCGCGCGCCGGCCGAAGCCGGCCTTGCCATCGACGTCACCGCGCCGTCCTCGGTCGAGGTCTATGTCGCGGGGCAGTACAAGGGCCGGCTCACCCAGTCGGTGACCCAGCTTTCGGCCCTGTCCCGCGACTTATCGCGCCCGGCGCCCCGTTAAGGTTGGCGCTTTTCGCCGCGAAGCCTTATTTTCGTAAGCCATGAGTGAAGCCCACCACCACGTCCGGCCCTGGCGCGCCATCGACCGGCGCAAATCGCGCAAGATCCGCGTGGGCTCCGTCGAAGTCGGCGGCGATGCGCCCATCACCGTTCAGTCGATGACCAACACTCTGACGGCGGACGCAGATGCGACCATCGGTCAGATCCGCCAGCTGGAGGAAGCTGGAGCAGACATCGTTCGCGTCTCCTGCCCGGATGAGGCCTCCACCGCCGCCATGCCGGCCATCGTCAAGGCCTCCAAGGTCCCGATCGTGGCGGACATCCATTTCCACTACAAACGCGGCGTCGAGGCGGCCAAGGCAGGGGCGGCGTGCCTGCGCATCAATCCCGGCAATATCGGCTCGGCCGACCGGGTGCGGGAGGTGATCAACGCCGCGCGGGACAATGGCTGTTCCATGCGCATTGGCGTCAATGCCGGGTCGCTGGAGCGCGAGCTTCTCGAAAAGTACGGCGAGCCCTGTCCCGAGGCGATGGTCGAAAGCGCCCTCAACCACGCCCGCATCCTGCAGGACCACGACTTCCACGAGTTCAAGATCTCGGTGAAGGCGTCAGACCTTTTTCTTACCGTCGCCGCCTATCAGCAGCTGGCCGAGGCCATCGACTGCCCCCTGCACCTGGGCGTCACTGAGGCTGGGCCAACCCGGCCCGGCACCATCAAGTCGGCGATCGGCATGGGAAGCCTGCTGTGGGCGGGGATCGGCGATACCATCCGGGTCTCCTTGGCCGCCGATCCGGTCGAGGAGATCAAGGCCGGGTTCGATATGCTGAAAGCGCTGGGCCTTCGCCACCGGGGGGTGAACATCATCGCCTGCCCGTCCTGCGCCCGGCAGGGGTTCAACGTCATCGAGACGGTGACGGCCCTGGAAGAGCGGCTGGCCCACATCTCGACGCCGATGTCCCTGTCGATCATCGGCTGTGTGGTCAACGGACCGGGGGAGGCGCTCTATACCGACATCGGATTCACCGGCGGCGGCAAGGGCGCGGGCATGGTCTATCGGGCCGGCAAGATCGACCACAAGCTCGACAACGCCGACATGGTCGAACACATCGTCGGGCTGGTGGAGGCCAAGGCGGCAGAGCTGGAAGCGGCCAAGGTGGCGGCGGAATAGAGCCTTGGATGAGGAGTGAACGATATGCCGCAGCTAAGGCTGAAATACGATCCTAACAGCAATGATAGTCTGTGTGGCGCCGCCTACATAATGATGGGACAGGTGGAAGTCTCTCACAGCTGCGGCTCGGTCGCGGAATTGGAGGCCGTGGTGGCTCGTCTTCGCCGAGAGCTGGATGCCATCATGCGAGAGGCTAAAACCAAATTTGATGCTCAACGCAGAGCTAAAGCGGCGGTCCAGGATGCCTGCGAAACTTGTGCGCTAGAGGAGCGTCCCTTGCCCATCCCGGGCGGCGCAGTTTAGGTGTCTGACAACCAACCAGCAGGAGACGGGCATGGCCAGTGTTGACGGTACCTGGAAGCTTACGGTGAACTCGCCCATGGGGCAGCAGAACATCGACCTGAACCTCACGTCCTCCGGCTCCACCCTGACCGGGTCGCTTTCGGGCGCCATGGGCTCGACCGACATCAAGAACGGGACGGTCGACGGCGACAGCATTTCCTTCGAGGCCCAGATCACCGAACCCTTTTCCATCGCAATCACCGTGACTGGCGATGTGGCGGGCGATGAACTCAAGGGCCAGGTGAAGACCCAGGGCTTTGGCTCCTTCCCAATGAAGGGCGTTCGCGCCTAGCAATTTCTTCGATCAGAAGCGCGCCGCGATGCCGTATTGATTATCAATGCACTTTGCGTTATAAAGTTCTTCGTCGCGATCCTGCGGCGATGGAGAACAGTGATGAAAACCCTTGCTCTGGCCGCAATTAGCGCGGTCCTGCTGATGACCGGAACGGCTCACGCCGAGACCCTCAAACTCAAAATCGAAGGCGTGCAGCCCCTCGGCGGCAGCGTCATGGTCGCGGTGCAGCGCCGCGACGAATATATGCTGCCGATCATGGCCACGGGCGCTATCGTTGACGGCAAGACCAGCGGCGATGTCGTCCTGAACCTGCCGATCGAGGCCGGCGAGTACGCCGTCACCGTGCTGCACGACGCCGACGGCAACTACGACATGAACCTGGACGCCCAAGGCAATCCCGCCGAGGGCTGGGCCACGGTCAACCAGGCCCTGCTTCGCGCCCGGCCGACCTTCGACCAGGTGAAGTTCGTGGTGGCGGGCGACACCGAGATTTCCCTGCCGCTGGTCTATCCGGCCCGCTAGGGGAGGGGGCGCCCCGCGGCTTCGCGACCGCAGGGATGACATTAGGGCCGACGGGTCCTAAATCCCCCCCACCATGCAATTACCCCAGGCAAGACTCGATCAGGTCATGGACCGCTTCCGCGAGGTGGAAGCGCGCATGGGCGCGGCCACGGACGGCAGCGAGATCGTCAAACTCTCGAAGGAGCATGCGGAACTGCGGCCGGTCGCCGAAGCGGTCGAGGCGCTCGCCAAGGCGCGGGCCGAACTGTCTGACCTGGAAGAGATGGCCGAGGGGAGCGACCCCGAAATGGCCGCCATGGCCCGTGATGAGCTTTACGCGCTCAAGGAAAAGCTGCCCGAGGTAGAGCGCGGCGTCGCCCTGCTGCTGGCTCCCAAGGACGAGGCGGAAAACGCTTCCGCGATCCTGGAAGTCCGCGCCGGCACGGGCGGCGATGAGGCGGCCCTGTTCGCCGGCGACCTGTTCCGCATGTACCAGCGCTACGCCTCGATCCGTGGCTGGCGGGTGGAGGTCGACAGCGTCACCGAAGGGGAGATGGGCGGCTACAAGGAAATCATCGCATCGATCACCGGCGATGGCGTGTTCGGCCGGCTGAAGTTCGAAAGCGGCGTCCACCGGGTGCAGCGGGTGCCAGACACCGAGGCGCAGGGGCGCATCCACACCTCCGCCGCCACCGTGGCCATCCTGCCGGAGGCCCAGGACGTCGATATCGTCATCAATGACGCGGATCTTCGGATCGACACCTACCGCTCCAGCGGCGCCGGCGGCCAGCACGTCAACAAGACCGACTCGGCGGTGCGCATCACCCACCTGCCCACCGGAATCGTCGTCACCTCATCTGAAAAGAGCCAGCACGAGAACCGCCGCAAGGCGATGATCAACCTCAAGGCCAAGCTCTACGACATGCAGCGCCAGGCTCTGGACGATGCCCGGTCCGACGCCCGCAAGAGCCAGGTGGGGTCGGGCGACCGGTCAGAGAGGATCAGGACCTACAACTATCCGCAGGCCCGGGTGACGGACCACCGGATCAACCTGACGCTCTACAACCTGCCCAAGATCATGGAAGGCGACCTGGACGACGTCATTGAACCGCTGATCGCCGAGGACCAGGCCGCGCGCCTGGCCAGCCTGGAAGACAGCTTCAACTAAGGCCTGTTGACCAGTGCGTTCCGAATTGCAACGCTCACAGTCTAGCGGCGCTAGACCGCGATGGGAGCTTCCAATGAAACGCACCGCCGTGGCCGGACTGGCCCTCGCTCTTGCCGCCACCGCGGTCTTCGCCACCGCGCCCGCCCAGGCGCAACGGGCCCCCGCCGCGGCCAAGATGCCGCCGGTCACCATCTATCACCTTGAGGGCCGCCGCTCGGAGCGGATCGTCTGGTTGATGGAGGAGCTGGGCCTTCCCTACACCCTGGAATTCAAGCCGGCGGACATGGCCGGGACGGCCGCCTCGCTGCGGGCCATCAATCCGGCCATGCCGGTGTTCCCGACGGTGAAGTACGGCGACCAGGTGTTTGTCGAAAGCGGCGCCATCATCGATACGATCATCAGCCGCCATGCGCCGGGCAAGCTCGAGCCGGCGCTCAATTCGCCGGACTATCCCTATCACCGGATGTGGATGCACTACGCCGAGGGCTCGCTCGCCTCGCGGGTCATCGCCGACTACCGCGTTTGGCAGATCCAGCCGCCGACCGCGCGGGCGGCGCTGGTCGATTCGGAGCAGGTGGTGCAGTTCGCCGAGGACTACCTGGGCAAGCACCCGTGGTTCGGCGGGTCGCAGTTCAGCGCGGCGGACATCATGATGGTCTTCCCGCTGAACTTCGCCATGCAGCTCAATGTCGTCGACAAGAACCAGTTTCCGAAGATCAACGCCTGGAAGGCCAAGATCGAAGCGCGTCCGGGCTACCAGCGGATGATCGCCAAGGCGCGGCCCAAGGGCATGATCGGCAACCTCAATCCCCTGCCCAAGCACGCGCCGCCGGGGCCCAGGCCTGCGCCCGCCGCCGCGGCGCCCAAGCGCTAAGGCGACGTCTGCCTCAGGATCGACCAGAGCCGTTTTGGCCTCTTGTGCCTGAAGAAGGAAAAGCCGTTGAAGGCTGCGCCGGCCGTGTCGGCCTTGCGGGCGCCGCGCTCGGCGAGCGGGCCGGTAGGGGTGTCAATGGCGGCCTGGCGCTCGATTTCGGCCGTGAACCCGGCGTCCAATAGGATGACTAGGGCGGAGACCCAGATCCAGGCGACGAAGGTGATCGTGGCGCCCATTGGCCCATAGGCTGGTCCCGCCCGGTCAGTGGTACAGGTGATTTTAACTCCCACGCCGTAACCCTATTGGAGCCACGACTTCAGATGGGTAAGACATGATGGCACTCTTCGATGGGGATCCTTCGCGCGCGGTCATCACACGTGAGCTGTCGCTGAGCAGCACGGTGGTGAACGCGCTTGCCGGCGGCGGGATCGAACTTATCACCCAAGCGATGCGGCCATACGGTCTGCAGGTCAAAGCGGGGCCGGAGGGAACAAGGGTCAAAGGCCATCTCGCCGCGGTGGATCTGTTTGTGAAACTAATGGGCGAGCTTGAGACCTCGGCGGGTGACGGGGTGTCGCTGGATTCAAACGCCCTGGCGGAGATGCTTCGCGCCTTTCTCGAGCACCAGCTGAAGTTTGATTTGGCGTTCCGGCTGGAAGGTTTGCCTCACGCGGTTCGACCGCTCAACCTTACCCAAGTGGCGTTCATGAACGCTCTCCTCGACGATCCTCACCAGCTGATCCTTGGCATAGGGCCTACAGGAACAGGGAAGACCCACTTGGCGATAGCCGCGGGGCTCAGCCTACTGGCCGCGGGAAAGGTGCAGCACCTGATTGTCACGCGCCCGCTTGTCCTTTGGGAGGGCGAGGTGATGACGGCGCCCCGTCGCGCCGACATCGTCAATGAGGGGCAGTTCACCGCGATCGACGATGAGCTTCACGATCTCATAGGATACGAGGCTTCGCAGCGGCTGATTGCTGAAGGTAGGCTGGAGCTGGTTCCTTTGGGTTGCTTGCGAGGGCGCACCTTTAATCAAAGTTATATCGTCGTCGATGAGGCCCAGAACTTGCTATCTCATCAGATGCGCATGGTGCTCACTCGGCTGGGTCGCGGTTCACGAATGGTGGTTCTCGGGGACCCTGAGCAAATCGACCTGCACGGCGACGAACTCTCCGGGCTGCCGGACTTTCTGCACAGGCTCGAAGGAGGCGACCTCGCCCTGGTGCATCGATTCCGCCGGAGCGAAATCGTGCGCAACCCGCTCGTCGCGGATATTGAAGCGCTTTTCGATGACGACGCCGGGATGCCGGCCCAACGTGCGGCTTAGGCGCACTCGCCTTCAACCAAAAGCGATGACCTCGAACCTCGTCAAGACCTGGACCGCCGCCCGCGACCGCTTGAAGGCCGCCAAGGTGGATAGCCCCGTGATCGACGCGCGCCTCCTGGTCGAGGCGGCGTGCGCGGTGAGCAGGCTCGACATCATCACCGACCCCTATCGCGAGGTCACTCAGAGCCAGCAGGCGGTGCTGGACGGCTATCTGGAACGGCGCGAACGGCGCGAACCCGTGAGCCGGATCCTGGGCCGCAAGGCGTTCTGGAAGATCATGGTCGGGGTGACGCCGCATGTGCTGTCGCCCCGGCCCGAGAGCGAGGTCATCGTCGACATGGTGCTGCGGGCCTTTCCGGAAGGGATGGCCTTCGATGTCCTGGACCTGGGCATCGGGTCGGGGGCGATCCTGCTGGCGATCCTGGCCGAGCGGCCGGCGGCGCGAGGGGTGGGGGTCGACGTATCGGAGGACGCCCTGGCGACGGCGCGGGAGAACGCCGCCAACCTCGACCTCGATGGCCGTATCGCCTTGCTGCGCGGGGATTGGACGGCAGGATTGTCGGATGGATCGTTCGACGTGGTGGTGTCCAATCCGCCCTATATCGAGAGCCACGTCATCGACACCCTGGACCCGGAGGTGCGTGAGCATGATCCGCGCCTGGCTTTGGACGGCGGGCCCGATGGCCTTTCCGCCTATCGGACCCTGGCGGGCGAGGTCCTGCGGGTCCTGAAACCCGGGGGACCGTTCTTCCTGGAGATCGGCGCGAGCCAGAAAGAGTCTGTCGAGGCGATGATGAAAGAGGCGGGCGCGGAGGGCGTCGAGACCTTGAGGGACCTTTCCGATAGGGACCGGGTTGTCACCGGATACAAGAAACCCCTTGGAAGTTAGGGCGAGGGACGCTAGATCATAGGCGTCTCCACCAAATCGCGACGAACGGCCCGGGCTAATCCGGACCTCGTCAGAACGCCAACCAAGCGTCGAGCGACTGGGCGGAGATCAGGAATCACCTTCGACTTGGACGCACAGGATCGTCAGCCCTTGGAGGAGGGACCGATCCAGACAAAGCCCAAAGGCAAACAGCGGCCTACCTTAAGGCCCAGCACGGACCCACATGAGAGATTTCAAGGGCATGAAGCGGCAGCGCGGCCGCAATCGTAACGGCGGCGGCGGCGGCGGCGGCGGAAAACCGCAGCAGAACGCCAACCGCGCGTTCGACTCCAACGGTCCCGAGGGGATCAAGGTCCGCGGCAACGCTCAGCACGTGTTCGAAAAGTACCAGCAGCTGGCCCGCGACGCGGCGACCGGCGGCGACCGGGTCCTGGCCGAAAACTACCTGCAGCACGCGGAACACTATTTCCGCGTCATCCGGGCGGTGACGCCGGGCCGCGCGCCCGCCGACATCATCGGCCGCGACAGCTTCCAGTCCGGCTACGACATCGACTTCGAGGACGAGAGCGGCGCCCAGGCGGCGGCCTTCGCCGAGGCCGAAGCCAGCGAACAGCCTCAGGCGGCTGAGAGCCAGGACCGGCAGGATAACCAGCAACAACAGCAGCAACCGCGCCGCGACGACCGCGATCGCGATCGTCCGCGCTACGACAACCAGGGCGGCCAGAACCAGAACCGCGACCGCGACCGCTTCCGCGACGACCGCCCCAGGGACGACCGTCCGCGCGAGGACCGCGACCGTTTCCGCGACCGGGATGACCGGCCCAGAGATGACAGGCCCAGAGATGACAGGCCTCGCGACGATCGTCCGAGGGACGACCGGCCGCCGCGGGAATTCCGCGATGACCGCCCTCGTGAGGATCGTCCGCGCGATGATCGTCCCAGGGACCGGGACCGCTTCCGTGACCGTGACCGGCCGCCGCGCGAGGAGCGCGACCCGCTGGCCGTGGTCGAGCCCAAGGCGACGCCCCTGCCCAGGGGTGACGACGATGGCCCCAAGCTGCGTTCACGCGACGGCGAGGAAAGCCACGCGCCGGCCTTCCTGAAGCCCCGCGCCGCTGCGCCCGCCGCGGCCGAAGAAGCGCCCAAGCCCAAGCGGGCCCGCAAGCCCAAGGCTGAAGCGTCCGAGGAAGTCTAGGGCGCGACGCGCTCTCCGGCCGCGTTGGGGGCGTCGCGGTTGTTTTCCTGGCAGGAATATTCGCGGATCCGCCAGTCCGGCCGCTTGGAATAGACCACCTTCTGGACGATGGGCCGGGTCCAGGCCGTCTTGTCGGTCATGGTGATCTCGTCTTCGATGGTGTCGTTGTCGAGCCAGCGGATGCGCTCGACGATGTGCAGGTCCTCGGAATGCGGCAGGCCGCGGACCGTGGCTTCGGTGTTGAAGCCGATGGTGTCGATGACCAGGACGTTGCCCTCCCAGCGGCCGATGGAATCGCCGTTGTAGGTGGGATCGAGGTCGTCGAAGGGCAGGTGCTCCTTGCGGTCCAGGAAGATGCGACGCACCTGGCTTTCCGCCTCGAAGATGAAGGTGATGCGGCCGGGGGTGTGCAGGATCTCGAAGGGATAGGGATAGGTCATGATCCCGGGCATGCCGGGCCAGCGGCAGGGCTGGGCGCCGTCGGCGAGCTTGGCGGCTTCGGCGCGCAGTTTTTGGTAGATGGCTTCGTATTCGGGGGTGAGGGGACGATCGGCGCCGCCGGTAGCGGGACGTTCGGCGCGTTCGGCTTCGGTCAGGCGGGTTCGGCCTTCGCGGCGCATGGTTTCGTCCAGGGTGTTGTCATTCATCCAGACCCCGGAGAGATCGCGGGGATTCCGCGGGCCCTGGGCGAAGGCGGGGACGGCGAGGGCGGTGGCTAGACAGAGAATCAACCAGGCGCGGATCATGGGCGAATGTTTCCTCAACCGTGATAGTTTAGCTTTGAACCATCTTTTTTGGTGAACTCGATGAAGCTGCCGCCATGGGAGCCGTCCTTCATCGGATAGATCAGGACGGTGACCGGATCGCCGACCTTGAGGGAGGTGCGTTTCCAGCCGTTGCGGACCAGGATGCCGGGACTGCCGCCCTCCAGCGCCCAGTCCTGGATCGCGCCGTCAGCCGCCTTGACGTTGACGTGGATCCAGGCGTGAGGGTTGGTCCACTGCACTTCCTTGATCTCGCCGGTCAGCAAGACCTCGCGGGTGCGGTCGAACATGGCGAAGGAGTGGTGAGCGTCCGCGGAGCCCGCGAGGCCGCACAATACCAGGGCTGCTGCGATTAGGCGCCGTCTCATGGGATCCTCCCTCAATAGGGGTGAACACGTACTGTTATGAACCCAAACTAAATGCTTGTGCCCCGGCTGGCGAGTGTCAAACTGCAGGCAAGGCCGAAAGAGCCGGCAGGGAGAGTTCCTAGGATGATCTCGCGACGCGAAGGCTTGAGCGCCTTGGGTTTGGCGATGGCTACGCCGGCGCTGATGGCGTCCCCGGCGGCGGCGCAGCCGGGGGAAGCCGGGACCTGGACCGCGGTCTGGGGCGCGGCGGTGCAGAAACAGGCCAATCCGCCGACCCTCACCAATCAGACGGTCCGCCAGAAGGTGATCGCCAGCGCGGCCGGCAGGCGCGTACGGGTGCGGTTCTCCAACGAGTGGGGCTCAAGCCCCCTAAAGATCGGCGCGGCCAGTGTGAAACTGGGCGATGTCATCCGGCCGCTGACGTTCTCGGGCAGCCCCTCGGCGCAGGTCTCGCCGGGCGCGCCCCTGGTCAGCGATGCGGTGGACCTGGCGGTTCCTGCCCTGGCCGCCCTTGAGATCAGCCTTTTCCTTCCGGGCCCCACGGTGGTCGAAACCTTCCAGCGGGCGCCGCAGCCCAAGGGGGCGGTGATTTCGCCACCGGGGGACTTCACCGGCCGGGCCGACATGCCGATGGCCAGCGAGAGCGCCCACGTCTTTCTCTCCGCCGTCGAGGTCACCGGCGCGCGTAAGGGCGGGCTTTTGATCTACAGCGACACCAAGTCGGCGGGGCCGGGGACCTGGCCGGAGATGCTGGTCGCCCTGGAGAAGGGAGCCTATCCGATCGTCAACCGCTCGATGTTCGCAGGGCTCCTGACCCTGGGCCCGCCGGGCGACTCGGCGCTGGCCAGGTTCGACCGCGATGTCCTGGCCTGCGCGGGGGCGAGCCACGTGCTGATCTTCACCGGCAACAACGACCTCATTCAGCCGGGCGCGCTGGGCGGCAACGGCCGGGTGATGATGGACCCGGCCCTGGCGCTTTCCGAAACCCAGCTGATGGCGGCGCTGGCTCAGGCGGTGGCGCGCGCGCGGGCGGCGGGGCTGAAGGCCATCGGCGGCACCTGGCTTCCCTATGAGGGCGTTGAGATCGAGGGCTATGCCGCGCCGGAAAAGCTTCGCAAGCGCGACGCCATCAACGCCTGGATCAGGACCCGCGGAAACTTCGACGCGGTGATCGACTTCGATGCGGCGGTGCGAGACCCGGCAAGGCCTCAGCGCCTGCTGGCCGCCTTCGATTCCGGCAACAAGTTCACCCCCAACGAGGCGGGATACCGCGCCATGGCGGCGGCGGCCCAGACCGCCCTCAAGCGTATCCTCTAAGGAGCCAGGCCCATGTCCCGGAAAGCCTTCGTCATCGCCGCCGCCCTGGCCCTTGGGGTCGCTGCCTCGGCCAACGCCCATCACAGCTTTTCCATGTTCGACAAGACCAAGAAGGTCACGCTGACGGGCAAGGTGAAGGAGTTCCAGTGGGTGAACCCCCACACCTGGATTCAGCTGATGGCCCCCTACAAGGGCAAGGTGAAGGAATGGAGCATCGAAGGCCGCAGCCCCAATGTGTTGGCGAGGCGCGGCTGGAAGAAGAGCACGGTCAAGTCGGGGGACGAGGTGACCATCGTCATCTATCCGCTCAAGAACGGCGATCCCGGCGGGGCCATCGTCGAGATCACCCTGCCCGACGGCAAGGTGCTGGATGCCGATACCCCCAGCGCGGTGGACACCGCCGAGGAAAGGATCGGCCGGTGAGGCGGGTTGTTCCGGGGATCGTGGCCGCCGTCCTGCTGGCCGCGACCGCCGTCCACGCGCAGATCCCCCGCCAGATGACGCCGTCAGCCGACGCCAAGGATTTCAACGGCCTTTGGGTAATATCCAATCGCGGCGCGCGGGGCTATCTGGATCAGGACCTCAAGGCGCTGATGGTGGCGCCGTTGCTGACCCCCTTCGCCAAGGCGCAGATGGCCAAGAACACGCCCGAGCTGGACCCCAGCGCCGCCTGCCTTCCGGCGATGCCTCGGCACATGAGCGGTCCCTATCCGATCCACATCACCCAGACCCCGGCCATGGTGACGTTCCTGTTCGAGTACGAGACGACGTTTCGGAACATCTATCTGGACGATCGCGAACGGCCCGAGGACGAGGCCCGCTACATGGGTTTCGCGCTGGGCAAATGGGAGGGCGATACCCTGGTGGTCGAGACGACCAACCTCAACGAAAAGGCCTGGCTGCAAGCGGACGGGACGCCGGTGACGCCAACCACCAAACTCACCGAACGCATCCGCAAGATCGAGGACGGCAAGACCCTGGAAGTGATCATGAAGATCGAGGATCCGGCGGTGTTCACCAGGCCCGTGTTCCGGCAGTACCTCTACAATTTCAAGCCGGACTGGCAGCTTTCGGAATACTACTGCGCCGAGGGCAACCGGGATGATCCGCAGAACCAGAAGGCGGGGCAACCGGGGTCGCTGGGCGGGGCGAAGGGGAAGCGGAAGTAGGGTGGGCTAGACCATCTGCGGGAATGGTGGTCCTGTCCCCATCGGGAGACGGTGGCGCATCACGCAGGATTCCGGGGACGGGATATCTGGGTCCCGGACAACGGCAGTGTTCGTGATCGCGATGGCGCGCAGATAACCTGTCCCCGATTTCCTTCTATGCCTCGTCATCGAATTGTCTGGCCTCTTCTGGGGGCTCGGCGGCCGCGAGCGCCTCGAGTTCCGCATCACTCATCTCCCATGGGAAAAGGGGCATCAGGTTCCTCGCTGTCGATGGGGGATCAGGCTCAGCGTAGCACGTCCGCGTTGAGTTAGGCGGGCACGATAACCTGTCCCTGATTTCTCGCAGATTTCCCGCTGATTCAGCGCGAATTTCCCGGACATTGTGTTGCGCCCAAGGGTATGAAATATTCATACCGTCTTAGCGTGAGAGCCATGATGGTTGCTGTTCACAAACGAACCTTCAGCCTGCCCGCTGAACAGGCGGGTTTCATCGACGACCTGGTCGCCAGCGGCGCCTATGCCAGCGCCAGCGAGGTCGTTCGCGCAGGGTTGCGGGCGTTGAAGGAGCGGGATGTCGCGGTCGAGCGGTGGCTCAGGGACGATGTCGTGCCCGTCGCCTTGGCGATGCAGGCCGATCCTGGCCGCTCCATTCCGGCGGATGAGGTGTTCGCCGAGGTTCGCGCCCTGCACGCGGCAAGGATGAAACCCCCCGGCCATGCCGCATAGGGTCGTGTTCGCGCCCGAGGCGCGTGACGATCTCATCGCCCTCTACCTCTATGTCGCCGACCAGTCTGGGGACGCGCGGGCCATGGCCTATGTGGAGCGGATCGAGGCGTTTTGCGCGCGGTTCGATCTCTTTCCCGAACGCGGGACACGCCGCGACGACCTTTTCGCGGGCCTTCGGCTCATCGGGTTTGAAGGCAGGGTGGCGATCGCCTTTCTGGTGGAGGGCGATCGGGTCACGATTTTCCGAGTTCTCTATGGCGGCAGGGACATCGAAGGACTCACCGGCGAGGGATGAGATGGGACGCGCTGCGCGCCCCCCCTTCAGTTGAACCGGCCGGTGGTGTCCATGACCTTGAACGCGTCGCCGGCGCCCACCGGTTCTTCTTCGCCGGAGGGCGGGATGGGCGGGGGGAAGCATTCGCCGCGTTCGGGTTCCTTGTCGTTGATGGGAACGCGGGTGGGTGAGCCGGGTGCTTTCAGGTGGCGGTCGAACCAGTCGATGGAAAGGTTGATCGCTCGCTCCCGCTCCTGGCCGTAGATGGCGTAGTGGGTGGTCTTGCCGATCATCATCAGCTTGCGCGGGCCCATGACGAGGTCGCAGGCCAGTTGGCCGTTGTTGGCGTTCGCGAACAGCTCCTCGTCCTCGACCAGGACGAACAGGGAAGGGGTCTCTACCTGGTCGGCCACCCGAACGGGGGCCCAGCGGATCAGCTTGTTACCCACCCCCGCGCCGACCTGGGCGCCGCCCCGGGCGTCGACGGTACGCGCCCGCTCGGCCGGATACTGCGCCTGACCCGCAGCGATGCTCGAGGCCGCGGCATGGGCGTCGAGCGTGATTTTCTCCGGGTCGGGCTGCCAAGGCTTGTAGGGGCGGGTGTCAACGCTGCTCACCTGGCTGACCAGGGCTTTGACCCTGGGATCATTGGCCGCCACATGGACGACGTGGCCGCCGGCCAGGTCCGAGCCGCGGATGCCGATGCGGCCATCGTTGACCATGGGGTTGGTGGTGGCGAAGCTGATGGCGTTGAACCAGTCCTCGACCTGCTCAAAGGGGTCGATATAGCCGCGCAGCTCCTTCACGCCCGCCGCGCCGTCGCGGATCATGCGCCCGTCGCTCTCGCCCCAGCCCCGGTAGTCGAACAGCAGAACCAGATAGCCGGCCCGCGCCAGGTCGGCGGCGTCGGCGCGCAGGCTCGCGGCGGTCGCGCCCCAGCCGGGCGCCATGATCACCGTCGGCAGCGTCCTGTCGTCGCTGCCGAAGGCGTAGAACCACTGGGCCGTCAGCCGGACGTTCTCGCTGGTGAAGTCCTGGGACTTGAAGATGACGCCCTCGGGCGCCTTGTAGTCGCGCGACGAAGGCAGGTCCTGAAGGGTGGCCGGGTCGACGGCGGGAATCTTGGGGCCGGCGCTGGGCGCGACGACCCCCGGTGGCGTGGACGGCGGGCCGCCGCCGCCGAGACTGAAGGTCTGGGGCCCGGCCAGGGCGGCGCAGGCCAGGCTAAGCACCCCGGTCGAGACCACAAAGGCGAGGCGCTGTTTCATCGGGCGCGGAAATAGTCGTCGTAGACGCCCAGGACCCGGTACTGCATCTCGAGCTTGAAATCCCCGCCTTGCCGGCGGAGAACCGAGGTGCCGCTGTAGAGGGTCGGGGAGACGCGTTTCAGGTCGCCCGTCTCCAGGGGCGTTTCCCAGTGGTCTCCGGAGCCGGAAATCCCGCAGGGCCAGCTCGTCCGAATGTAGGCCTGGTCAGCGGCCGTGGGAATTTCCTCTTCCTTGGCCGGCGGCCTCCAGGCGGTCGAGAGGTTACTGCGCAGCATGACGTTGTTGATGCAACGCCCGTTGGGGGCCCGGAAAATCTGAACCGTGCGGACGAAGGTCCAGGGGGCGTTGGCCACCGATTGCCGCTGGTAGACATTGAAGACGATGCCCAGGCGGAAGGCGTTCGGGTCGGGCACAACCATGGTGGCGAGCTGGGCCTGCAATTGCCGGATCTGTTCGGCCATGCGCAGGGCCTCTTCCTTCTGCTTCCGCATCGCCTCCTGGTGCATCAGCATCAGGGCGGCCACCAGGATCAGAAACAGAAACAGGATGCCGATGAAGAGGTCGGTGAACGAGACGAACGGCCCCTCGTCGGCCGCGTGCTCCGCGCCGCTCGCCCGCCGCCGCGACCGCAATGCCATTACTCGCCACTCCGCCTGAACGGCGCCGGGCCAAAGGTGATGACGGAGCTCGCGGCATTGGCCTTGAGGTTGGCGGCGGTCTCGGCGATCGCATCGTTGAGCGGCCCAAGATCCAGTTTCGCGATCCGGTCGCGCACGGCCTGTTTGACGAGGCCAAGCTCGATGTCTTCCTTGCTCAGCGACGGCGGGCACCAGGCGGCCGCGATCTCAGGGTCGGTCAGGGCGTGGTCGAAGGCGTCTCCCAGACGCACTATGTGGCCGGCCTTTTCGGCGGTGGAGCGATAGATCTGAACAATCAAGGCGCAACCGACGCCCACCGCCGAGATCCAGAACTTGTTCGCCGCGGTGGCCAGCAGGACCTGGATGAAGTCCCGCATGTGGGCGCTTTGATCGGCGGCCGAGCCTTGGTCTTCGCCGATGTTCAGGCTGGCGATGGTCAGGGCGGCGATGAGGCCCATGAAGGTGCCGAGCAGGGCCAGCCGGATGATGAAATCGCCAAAACCGCTCAGGCCCTTGTGAAGGCGGCGGTACTCGTCCTCGATCATGCCCCTGGCGGGACGCAGGCCCTCGAGGCTGTGACGCTCGGCGGGGACGGCGGCCATGGCGCCCAGATAGGCGGCGGTCGCCCGGGCGGTGGCGGACTTGGGATTGCGCCACACCTTGTGTTCCAGCAGGTCATCCTGGCGGCAGGCGTCGTTGGTCAGGATGCGGGCGCCGGTGATGTCGTTGAGCAGAAGCAACTGCCCGACGGCGGCGTCCGGGCTTTGGGCGGTCTCGACAACCTTGATGAGCTCGCCCGCCGCCTTGCCCTCGGCGGCGATCGAGATCTGATTGCGGACGATGGCCAGGCCCGTCAGCAGAAGCAGTAGCCCGGAATAGAGATACAGAAACGCGCTCGACGCGAATAGTTCAGCGAAACCCAACAACTGCTTCCCCCAATCACGCCGCTCTTTGGCCGGTACGACCCGGCCCGGCAGCTTCTAGCTTTAGAACGCCTCTCGTTCCAAGGGTGATGACGCCTGGATGTTGCCTGGGTTTTTCCGGTTTAATTCGCCCGCCGGGGAATGCGCCGTCGCCAAAATACGCTAAGCGTGGGGCATGTCCGCTCGAACCCCCCTTCGCCGCCTCCTCGACCTGCCCGGGATCGCGGACCTGGAGCTCAAGGCGGTGATGACACGGGAGTTCTCCGAACCCGAGGCGCGGGAGACCTATCCCGAACTGGACGAATGCTCGCGGGCCCTGTTCGGGATCACCGCGCAGGAGGCGGAAGAGACGCCGCGGCCGGCCGGGTGGGACGGGATCGACAAGGCGCCCATGGGCAAGCAGGTCTTCGCCTTCGAGGACGCCGGCTGGGACGTGACCGATGACAAGCGCCGGCCGCTTCGGACCCTGATCCATTTTAATCAGCAGCTCTGGCTGGCGCTTCGCGGCGTGGCGGGGGAGCTGCCCTTCCTGGCCGAGGCGGACGACACCGAACGCCTGGCCTCAAACCTGGCGGCAGAGGCCGCGCGTTTTCGAAAGCGCTAGGAGCCCCTCATGAAGCCGCCGCTGAAAAGCCTAGCCGACCTCAAGGGCGGCCCGCCGGCCAAGACAGACACCTACGCCCCGCCGACCCCGAGGGTGTCGCGCCTCAAGAAGGGCAAGGTCCTGACCCCCGCGGAAAAGGCGGCGTTTCTGGCGTCGCGGCCGGATTTGAAGCCTAAGGGGTGATGGGCGGGTCAATCAGGGCCCAGATATGCTGGTCCCGAGTACCCATCGGCCGCCGAATACCTATTTCCGAATACCTGTTTCCCCACATCGTCACGGGTTTTGCCCCCATGTAAGCGCTCGTCTTTTGAGTGATGAGACAGCAGCCTTGCGGGTGAGCACGGCCCTAGAAGGCCGCGCGTTCTCTGGAGCCGCAACATGACCCTTCTCGACAAAAACGCGCAGCAGCTGTTGGCCAAGTGGATCGCTGATGGACAGCCACCGCTGACCGGCCTTGCTTATTCGAACGAAAAGAGAACAATTCGTGCCTGAGAGCGGAGATGGCCATGAGGTTGTTTTTGGCGCTCGCGCTTGTCGCGCTTTGCGGTTGCGCGAGCATTGGGATCGGCAGGTCCTATTCTACGCCGGGGCCCCACCGCGTGGTGGACGTTCGGGGTGTTGGCGGGTGCTCGATGGTGCATCCGGTGATCAGGGGCAATAACTGGCCAGTGGTAAAGTGGGTCTCCGCCAAGGGCGTTGAAGCACGAGACGAGGTGTTGATCCGGCGGTGGGCTAGCCACGGCTTTTTCGTCATAGCGGCCGACCCCGGGGACGTGGCCACAGTGGACCGCTGCCACGACCAGTTTGCCCAGACGGAGGCAGGAGCGGGGTTCTACGACGGCGCCGTGGCCTATGCCGGTTACGACCTGCTGAAGGGCGTGCCGCCAGGTGCGGAGCCTCGACTTGATTTGGTGTCCGGAGGAGAGAAGGAGGCGCTCATTGCGGATGCTTCTGGGGAAGGGCCAAGACGCTTTTCCGGCGAAGCTCTGATGATCTCTGCGACGCCTGGAGCGTCAGCGGCCGAAGAGACGCTGCAAAGCTATTTCAAGGCGGTGGATCGCGGCCTTTTTGTCTGGATGAGACCTGCCGCGAGGCGAACGGTGGCGGACCAGGACCTGATGACCGTCACAACCGCCTGGCTCTACGCCGATCTTCGCAGCGATCTTTGGGCGAGAGACTGGTTCCGCGCCGGTGTGTGCGGGCTTTGCGACAGTGACCGGTGGACGATCTGGAGCAGCGGCGGCGGTCTGTGGCAGGTGGAGCGGGAATTCGACCGGGCGAACCGGGAGCAGATGTTGCCCCACGACACGCCACCGAGAGACCCCCGGGAGGACGTGGAACGCCAACTGCAAAGGCTACCGGTCGAGCAGCGATAAGGCCGTGAAGGGGTGACGCAGAGCGTTTCGCTGCTTCGGGCTCACTCCACCGTCAGGGCGACGAACTCGCCCGGGTGGCCGGCGCCGCCGATCGGGACGATGAGGTACTGTTTCCCCTGCCAGGCGTAGGTCATGGGGACGCCGGTGGCCTCCCCGTCGAGGGTGGTTTCCCAGAGGACCTGGCCGGTCTGTTTGTCGAAGGCGCGGAAGCCCTTGCCGCCGGAGCCGGGCGGGTCTTGCGTGAGGCCCTCGCCCATGAAGACCAGGGACTTGGTGACCAGGGGGCCGACGCGGCTTGGTTTGCCTAAGGGCGGCAGGTTCAGGCCCTTAAGGCGCGGGTGGTCGTTAAAGGCGCTGCCGTTGGCGGCGGTCCATTTGATCTGAGCGCCGTTGTTGAGGTCGATGGCCACCAAGCGCCCGTAGGGGGGCTTGAAGAGGGGGAGGCCCTCGGGGCCCCTTGGGATGATGTAGCGCTCGCGCACCCATTCGGTGGTCGAGCCGGCCGGGGGGCGGACCATGTTGGCGGCGACCGGGGTGTGGGAGGAGGGGACATACAGAATGCCGGTTTCGGGATCGTAGCCGGCGCCCGGCCAGTTGGTGCCGCCGTAGGAGCCGGCCATGTGGATCGAGGCGATGTAGCCCGCGCCCTTGCCCTGGCCGGCGATGATCGGCGGGGAGAACATGGGGCCGGTGCGGTACTGGGAGAGGATTTTTTCGGCCTCGGCGCGCAGCTGGGGCGTGAAGTCGATGAGGTCGTTCACCGATACGCCCTGCTGGTCGTAGGCGAGCGGCTTTCCGGCGGCGTTCAGCGGCATGGGCTGGGTGGGGGAATACCATTCGCCGGGGACGTCTCCGGCCTCGACCGGAGCCTCTACGATCGGCCAGACGGGTTTGCCGGTCCTGCGGTCGAGGACGTAGAGGTAGGCCTGCTTGCTCGGCTGGGCGAGGGCCTTGATCTTGCGGCCCTTGACGGTGATGTCGACGAGGACCGGGGCGCAGGGGAAGTCGTAGTCCCACAGGCCATGGTGGACCCCCTGGAAGTGCCATTTGCGCTTTCCGGTGCGGGCGTCGAGCGCCACAATGCTTTCGGCGAAGAGGTTGGCGCCCGGGCGAAGGCCGCCGTACCAGTCGTTGGTCGGGGTGGTGACGGGCAGGTAGACCTGGCCCAGCGCCTCATCGCCGCTCATGGCCGCCCAGACGTTGGCGGCGCCGGTATATTCGGCCGAGCCGTTCAGCCAGGTGTCTGATCCGAACTCCCCCTTCAGCGGGATGGAATGCCAGAGCCAGAGCTGTTTGCCGGTGCGGGCGTCGATGCCGCGGACATCGCCCCGCGGGGTGGTTTTGCTGGAGACCATACGGGCGGAGTTGATGTCGCTGACCACCGATCCGATGATGACGACGCCCTTGACGATGACGGTCGGGCCGGTGCGCCAGGTGAAGCTGTTCTGGCCGGGGAGCTGGCCCTCGCGCAGGTCGACCTGGCCTTTTTGCCCGAAGGTTTCTATGCGCTTGCCGGTCTTGGCGTTCAGCGCGGTCAGGTAGCGGCCGCCGATCAGGGCGATGATGCGGCCGTCCGCTCCGTCGGCGTAGTGGGTGAGGCTGCGGGTCGCGGCGCCGTAGGGGGCGCCTTCGCCATCGACGCGGCCGTTGTCGGCGGGGCCGGTCGCGCCGCCGAGCGCGCGGTCGACGTGCCAGACCACCTTGCCGCTCGCCGCGTCCAGGGCCGCGACGCCGCCGACGCCGGTGGAGAAATAGACCAGGCCCCCGACCATGATCGGCGTGGTCTGGTTGTTGATCGGCGGAGCGGGAGCGCCGCCGGCGCGGACTTCGGCGGGGGTGAGGGACTGGCGCCAGGCGACGCGCAGGTTCTTGACGGTGTCCTTGTTGATCTGGTCCAGGGGCGCGTAGCGGGTCGAGGCATAGTCGCCGCCGAAGGTGCGCCATTCGAAGGTCTTGGCGGGGGCGACAGGGGCGCGCGGACCCGCAGGCGCCGCGGCGGTTGGCGCCGGGCTGGCCGTAGCGGCTTGCGGGGCGCTGGCCAGATAGGCCGACAGGCCCAGCAGGTCCTCCTTCGACAGGCCCGCGGCCATGGGGGCCATGACGCCCTCGAGGGCGGCGTGGATCTGAGAGGGGGCCATCTTGGCGATGTCCGCGCGGCTGGGGGCGCGTTCTTCGGCGGGGTCATGGCAGCCGGCGCAGCGGGCCTGGAAGACGGCCTCGAAGCGGGAGGGCGGCTGCGCCAGGGCGGCGGTCGCCAGGATCAGGGTGACGGCGAGGCCGCCGGCGGCGATGGACTTGCGGACCATGGATTCCCCCTTTTTCGGGGAGAATGGACCGGCGGCCGGTTCCTGTCTGCAGCAATTACGCGGTTTGCGGCTCGCGGTCCTGCATGGGGGCGAAGGCCGGCATCGGGATCGCCGGCCAGCCGAAGCCGCGCCTGGAGGGGATGGCGGTTTCCATCAGCTCGATCAGGGCGGCGGGCGGACCTTCGTTGAGGAAGTGGCTGCCGCCCGGGACGCGGGTGAACTTTACCGGACGCCGGGTGCGGACGCTGGCCACCAGCTTTTCGGCGGTCTCGATGGGGGCGTAGTCGTCGCGCTCGCCATGAATGACGTGGACCGGCTTGTTCAGGCGGGCCAGGGCCTCATGCATATAGGGGAGCTGCTCGGGCTGGCCGGTGACTTCCAGGATGGCGTGGCGCAGGTCGCGGGGAATGGCCTTTAGCAGCCGGCCGCCGATGCCGACCAGGCGCTCGGCCGCGGGGCCGAATTCGCCGAAGTAGCCAGCCATGAGGACCAGGGCCTCGATGGGGGGCCGGGGGGCGTTGCCGGCCATCAGGGTGGCGATGGCGGCGCCGTAGGATTTGCCCACCAGGATGATGCGCTGGCCGGGTTCGGCGCCGAGCAGGGGTTCCAGAGCCTGGGCCTGGAGGCGGATGTCGGGAACGCAGGTGTTGGGCTCCGAACAGCCGAACCCAGGGCGGTCGACGACGACCATCTCGCGGTCCTGCGGCAGGGCCTGCATCACCGGGATCCAGTACTTGGACCAGGAGGGGGCGCCGGTGACGACGACGTATTTCCAGGGCGCGGGCGCAGCGCGGACGGTCTGCAGGGCCGATAGCCTCCAGCCGTGACCGCCGCCGGCCTCGAAGGTGATGCGGCGGACGCCCGGGGCGGGGTACTCAGGGAAGGTGATCTGTTCAGCCTTGGTCTTCCAGGCCTGGCTGACACCGGCCAGACTCATGGCCAGCACGCCTTTCGAAGTGTCCTTCGCCCTATCCATCAATAATCTCCCGAGCACGGCATTGCTCCTTTCCAACGCGGGATTTCGCTGATGGTTTCGCTTGTGAGCTCCCGCGACAGGGGCAGTGTCCCCGATCGGCCCTGAGTGAGGGCTGAGGCGGCCGTTCATCTGGCGTTGGGTTTGGCCTGCCGCGCCGCTTCCCGGCGGAGGTTTGGAGGCTTGCCGAAGGGCTCCGGCGCGCCCACATGGGAGCGAAATCGGCTTGAGCTTGATCAAGGCAGGCCGCCCACGCTGTCGCTCATACTGAGGACGCCATGAACATCGACATCTATTCCGACCGCGCCAAACAGGCGATCCAATCCGCACAATCCCTGGCCCTGGCCAGGGGGCACCAGCAGCTCGCCCCCGAGCACCTGTTGAAGGTGCTGCTGGAGGAGAAGGACGGGCTTGGGCGGGCGTTGATCAAGAACGCCGGGGGCAGCGCCGAGACCGCGGCCGCTGAGGCTGAAAGCCTGCTGGCGAAACTGCCTAAGGTCGAAGGCGGGTCGGGGCAGCTTTATATGAAGCCGGAGACGGCGCGGGTGTTCGCCTCGGCCGAAGAGGCCGCGAACAAGGAGGGTGACGCCTTTGTCACCACCGAGCGCCTGCTCTGGGCCATCGCTAAGGATGGCGGCGCCGCGGCGGACGCGCTGAAAAAGGCGGGGGCCGGCGCTCCGGCGCTGGAAAAGGCGGCCAAGGAATTGCGTAAGGGAAAGACGGCGGATTCGGCTTCGGCCGAGGAGGGCTATGACGCCCTGAAACGCTATGCGCGGGACCTGACCCAGGCGGCGCGGGACGGCAAGCTTGATCCCGTGATCGGGCGGGATGAGGAAATCCGCCGCACGATCCAGGTCCTGGCCCGGCGGACCAAGAACAATCCGGTGCTGATCGGCGAGCCCGG
>DGYN01000146.1:7636-8166 GCA_002398405.1 Caulobacteraceae bacterium UBA5005 | reverse complement strand
GGCGAGCCCGGCGTCGGCAAGACGGCGATCGTCGAGGGGCTGGCGCTACGGATCATCGACGGCGATGTGCCGGAGAGCCTGAAGGACAAGAAGCTTCTGGCCCTGGACCTGGGCTCGCTGATCGCGGGCGCCAAGTATCGCGGCGAGTTTGAGGAGCGGCTGAAGGCGGTTCTGAACGAAGTGACGGCGGCCGAGGGCGGCATCGTCCTGTTCATCGACGAGATGCACCAGCTGGTCGGGGCCGGGAAGACCGACGGGGCGATGGACGCCTCGAACCTGCTCAAACCCGCCCTGGCGCGGGGCGAGCTGCACTGCGTCGGCGCGACGACCCTGGACGAGTATCGCAAGCATGTGGAGAAGGACGCGGCCCTGGCCCGCCGCTTCCAGTCGGTGTTTGTGGATGAGCCTACGGTCGAAGATACGGTTTCGATCCTGCGGGGGCTGAAGGAGAAGTACGAGTTGCACCACGGGGTGCGGATTTCGGACAGCGCCATCGTCGCGGCGGCGACGCTCTCCAACCGCTACATCAC
>DGYN01000146.1:659-7385 GCA_002398405.1 Caulobacteraceae bacterium UBA5005 | reverse complement strand
ATCGACCTGATCGACGAGGCGGCGAGCCGGGTGCGGATGGCTGTGGATTCCAAGCCCGAGGAACTGGACGAAATCGACCGGCGGGCGGTGCAGCTGAAGATCGAGCGCGAGGCGCTGCGCAAGGAGACCGATCAGGCGTCCAAGCAGAGGCTGGAGAGCCTGGAAGGCCAGATCGCCGAACTGGACGAGCAGTCCCAGGAGATGACGGCGCGCTGGAAGTCGGAGAAGGAAAAGCTCGGATCGGCGGCCCAGGCGCGCGAGGCGCTGGAGCGGCTTCGGGCCGAACTCGTCGACGCCCAGCGGCGGGGCGATTTCGCCAGGGCGGGGCAGATTCAGTACGGGGAAATCCCGGCGCTCGAAAAACGCCTGACCGACGGCGAGGCGCAGGAGGCCACGGCCATGACGCCGGAGGTGGTGGACGCCGAACAGATCGCCGCGGTGGTGTCGCGCTGGACCGGGGTGCCGGTGGAAAAGATGCTGGAGGGCGAGCGCGAGAAGCTGCTGGCCATGGAGGACAGCTTACGCAAGCGCGTGGTCGGGCAGGACGAGGCCCTGACCGCCGTGGCCGACGCCGTGCGGCGGGCGCGGGCGGGCCTGCAGGACCCGAACAAGCCGATCGGATCCTTCCTGTTCCTGGGGCCCACGGGGGTCGGCAAGACCGAGCTCACCAAGGCGCTGGCCGAATTCCTGTTCGCCGACGAGCAGGCGGTGACCCGCATCGACATGAGCGAATATATGGAGAAGCACTCGGTCAGCCGGCTGATCGGGGCGCCGCCGGGCTATGTCGGCTACGACGAGGGCGGCGGCCTGACCGAGGCGGTGCGGCGCAGGCCCTATCAGGTGGTGCTGTTCGACGAGGTCGAGAAGGCCCACCCGGATGTGTTCAATGTGCTGTTGCAGGTGCTCGACGACGGGCGGCTGACGGACGGGCAGGGGCGGACGGTCGACTTCAAGAACACCCTGATCATCATGACCTCGAACCTGGGGTCAGAATATCTGGCCGCGCAGGGTGAGGGCGACGATGTCGAGGCCGCGCGGCCGATGGTGATGGACGCGGTGCGGCGGCATTTCCGGCCGGAGTTCCTGAACAGGATCGACGAGATCATCCTGTTTGCGCGCCTGTCGCGGGGGAACATGGACTCCATCGTGAAGATCCAGCTGGAGCGGGTGGAGAAGCTCCTGGCCGACCGGCGGATGGCGCTGATCCTGGACGCGGGCGCGGTGAACTGGCTGGCGGAACGGGGCTACGACCCGGTCTATGGCGCGCGGCCGCTGAAGCGGGTGATCCAGAAGGAACTGGTCGACCCGATCGCCAAGAAGCTGTTGGCCGGCGAGATCGCGGACGGCTCGGCGATCGAGGTCACCGGCGGTGAGGACGGCCTGGCCATCGGCAAGGCGAAGATGCACTGACCGGTGGTCAGTAAGGAATAGCCGTCCTGGCGCTCACCCCGCCGCGGGCGGTTGCGCCGGAGCCCAGGGTGCAGCGGACCCTGACGCCTGGGCGGGCGGTGTAGGTGTTCGTCGCCGGGTCGTAGGTCTTGTAGCGGGCGGCGCAGGCCTGCTGTTGCGGCGTCAGGAGCGGCGGGTCGGCGCGCAGGGTGACGGAGACGTCGGTCCCGAAATCGCCGGCGCTGAAGGCGGGGGCGATCTGGTTGGCGCGTTTTCGGGCTTCCAGGTCGGCGCGGAGTTTGGCCTCGAAGGCCTGGTAGTCCGCGTCCCGTTCGCGGGCGGCGATGGCCGCGGGATCAAGACGGGGCGCGGTTTGCGCGAAGGCTGCGGTCGCGAAGGCGGCGGCGCAGGTTGCGAGGATGAGGGTTCTCCCCATGGGCGTTCCTCCAGATGGCCTGGCTAAGAAACCCGCGAGAGGCGCAGAAGTTCGCAAAAATTGCGGGGAGAGTGGCGAAGCGGAAGCAGGGGCTTATATTGAAAGGCGAGAGGCCCGTTTTGCTCATTGGGAGAAACGCCATGCGACCCAGCCTGTTCTTTGCCGCCGCGACCGCCACCGCCGCGCTCGCCGGCGCCGCCACCGCCGCTGAAGTCGGCCCGATCGGCGAGATCCGGGTGACCTTCGGCAAGGAGGTCGATCAGAAGCCGCGGGTCATCGGCGCGCGCGAAAAGGCGCGGCTGGAAGCTGAACTGCGCAAAGAAGTGGAAAAAGCGGTTGGCGGCCTGACCGCGGGCGGCGGCACGCTGGAACTGGTCATCGAAGACGCCAAGCCGAACCGGCCGACCTTCACCCAGCTGACCAACACCCCGGGCCTTTCCTATATCGACAGCTTCGGCGTCGGCGGCGCGACGGTGAAGGGGACCTTTACGGCCCCGAACGGCGAGAAGACCCCGCTCAAGTACAGCTGGTATGAGACGGATTTCCGGCAAAGCGAATTTTCCGCCGACTGGGAGGACGCCTATCGCACCTTCGCCCGGTTCGCGAAGAAACTCGCCGACAGCTAGGGCATTCATCCAGCCGTCAGGCGAACGCGTATAGGGTGCGAGCCGCAGTCCAGCAGCAGGTGGAGAAGCCCAGGTGTTGCGTAAATTCGTCGTTCCCGCGGCCGTAGCGGGGGCCGCGCTTGCCGCCCTCGCCGTGCAGCCGGCCTTTTCCCAGGATTCCCAGGACCCCGCGCGCTATTCGATCGATGCGCCGCCGGGCGAGGCCTATTTCTATCAGCTGAACGCCTATGCCGGCGGCTCCATGCGGGTAAGCGGGCCGGTGGGAGAGATCAGCGGCCGCGTCACCTACAACAGTATGCGGGTGGTGCAGGGGATCTGGCAGGTCTGCGAAGGCTATGAGTTCCGGGGACGCTGCATCTACACCTCGCTGGGCGGGGCGAACGTGGGTCAGCTGGGCCTGAACCGCATCGGCTCGGCAAGGCCGGTGCGCTATGTCGGAGGACCAGGCCGCGGGGACGGCTACGGACGCGGCGATGGCCGGGGCCGGGGTGACGGGCGAGGCCGTGGCGGCGATGACGGGCCCTGCGTGCCGAGCCAGAACACCTCCCTGCGCGGCTATATCTCGGAGTTTTTCCCCAGGCCCACGGAGAACGGTTGCCGGATCACGGCGCCGACGACCCGCGACAACCAGGCGGACCTCAACCGGGCGACCCGCGAGGGCGACCGCTTCTGCCGCACGCGCGGTTACGCCATGGCGCGCAACGTGGATGTCGAGACGATCGGCCGGCGGTATTATCTGGCGGACGTGCTCTGCCAACGGAACTAGAATTACCCTTTCCCTCACCTTCCGTGAGGAAGGGGAGGGTGGCGAGGCGAAGCCGAGACGGGTGGGGAAGCCCCTGTTTGAGCCTCCCGGACGCAAGGGCCCCTCCCACCCGCTTCGCCTTCGGCGAACCGACCCTCCCCGTGCTTGCAGCGCGCGGTGAGGGAAAAGTTACCGCGTCACATCCACCACGATCCGGCCGCGGACCTTGCCGGCCAGGATGTCGCCCGCCAGCGGGATGGCGTCGGCCAAGCCCGCGGTGGTGGTCATCTGGTCGAGCAGGGACAGGTCGAGATCCCGCGACAGCCGGCTCCAGGCTTCCTCGCGGTCGGCCAGGGGGCGCATGACCGAGTCGACGCCGGCGAGGGTGACATTGCGCAGGATGAAGGGGGCGACGCTGGCGGGTAGGTCGAGGCCCTGGGCCAGGCCGCAGGCGGCGACGCAGCCGCTGTAGCGAGTTTGGCTAAGCACATTGGCGAGGGTGTGGCTGCCGACCGCGTCGACGCCGCCCGCCCAGCGTTCCTTGCCCATGGGGCGGCCGGGGCTTGAAAGCTCCGAGCGGTCGATGATCTCGGCGGCGCCGAGGCCCTTGAGGTAGTCGCCCACTGCGTCGACCCGGCCGGTGCTGGCGATGACGCGGTAGCCGAGCTTGGAAAGCAGGGCGATGGCCACCGAGCCGACGCCGCCGGCCGCGCCGGTGACGACGATGTCGCCCTTGTCCGGGGTGACGCCGTGGCGCTCGAGGGCGATGACGCAGAGCATGGCGGTATAGCCGGCGGTGCCGATGGCCATGGCGCGGGCGTTGTCGATGGCCTCCGGCGCCTTGATCAGCCAATCGGATTTGACGCGGGCGCGCTCGGAAAGCCCGCCGTGCCAGGTCTCGCCGACCCCAAAGCCGTTGAGGATGACGCGGTCGCCGGCCTTGAAGCGGTCCGAGGCGGAGGTTTCGACCACCCCGGCGAAATCGATCCCCGGAATAAGTGGCCAGCTGCGGACCACCGGAGCCTTGCCGGTGATGGCCAGCCCATCCTTGTAGTTGAGGGTCGAGGCCTCGACGCGGACCGTGACGTCGGCGTCCATCAGGTCGGCGAGGCCAAGGGTTTCAAGGGCCGCCTGTGTCGCGCCCTCATCGGACTTGGTGAGGCGGATGGCGCGGAATTGATCGGTCATGAGGGCGGCCCTTCGTCGTCGAAGCGGCCCGTAAAATCCGAATACGTCCGTTAAGCAAGACTTGCGTCTTTGCGCCGTCGTAAGGACGGGCTAGGGTCCGGCCGTTCAGACCCATTTTTCGAGACCGCCCGCCTTCCATGTCCGAGGACAAGCCCCCACAGGACCTGATGCACTACGAGGCCATGGCGCAGGATGCGCTGCGTGGCGTCGTCAAGGCGGCCTTGAAGCGGGCCGCCGCGCCGGGAGGCCTTCCGGGGGCGCACCATTTCTACATCACCTTCAAGACCGAGGCGCCGGGCGTCAGCGGCCCGCCGGACCTTCTGGGCAAATATCCGGACGAGATGACCATCGTCCTGCAGCATCAGTACTGGGACCTGGGGCCCGGCGAGACCTTCTTCACGGTGACGCTGAAGTTCGGCGGGGAGCCGAAGAAGCTGAGCGTCCCTTACGCGGCGGTGACGCGGTTCTATGACCCCTCGGTGCAGTTCCTGCTGCAGTTCGAGGCGCCGGCAGTCGAGCCCGCGATCAAGCCTGCGGCCAAGAAGAAGGCCGCGCCCAAGCCCGCGCCGCCCAAGGACGAGGCGAGCGACGAGCCCAAGGTTGTCTCGCTCGACCAGTTCCGGAAGAAATGACGGAGCGTTCCGCTCAAGATTTGGCCGCCGACGACGTGGCCTCCGACACTCCCGCCGAGATCACCGACGAGGCGATCGTCGCGCGGTTCCAGAATTCCAAGAACCCGCCGCCCAGCGCCCAAACCCTGGGCTTTCGCATGGTCTCGGTGAACCAGGAGAAGATGCAGGTCGAGATCGAGTTCGACGCCCGCTACGACCTTCTCGGCAATCCGATGAAACAGATCCAGGGCGGCTTTGTCACCGCCATGCTGGACGAGGTCATGAGCGTTTCCTGCATGATCGCCTCGAAAATGACCTGCGTGGCGCCGACGCTGGAGATGAAGACGAGCTTTTTCCGTCCCGCCCTGCCCGGGACCTTGCGCGGCATCGGGCGGGTGGCAAAATGGGGACGGACCATCGCCTTCACCGAGGGCGAGCTTTACGATGGCGAAGGACGCCTCCTCGCCAAGGCCACGGGAACGGCCATGCCCACGCCGTTCTCGAACTATAAGAAGGGGTCGGCATGATGCGGCTATCCTTTGCGGCGGCGTTCGCGGCGGTGATCGCGATTTTCCTGGCGCCCCTCGCCGTGGCGCAGACGGCGCCCGCCGCCAAGGCGGTAGCGGCGAAGGCTCCGGCCGCCAAGGCGGCGGCGCCCCAGGCCGCGGCGCTCAAGACCGCCGCTCAGGCCCCGGCGCTGGCCAACTGGGCCGGCTTCTTTATCGCCGCGGACTACAAGGCCCACTCCGGCGCTGACTCGGAGGTGTTCGACAACGGGCGCCGCGACGTCGCCAAGGCCTTCATCGAGGCCGGGATGAAGCGCGAGAACACCCTGCAGTTCTCGGTCCGGCCGCAGCGCTACGCCGACACGCCGGAAAAGCCCCTGACCATCGAAGGCGACAGCCTGCCCGAGCAGATGAGCGCCCTGACCCAGAAGGCCACCGGCGGGTGCCTGTTCTTTTTGACCTCGCACGGCACGCCATCGGACCTGGTGTTCGGCGACCGCTATCTGCCGCCGGGCGCGCTTGGGCGCATGCTCAACGAAAGCTGCGGGACACGGCCGACGGTGGTGATCATTTCGGCCTGCTTCTCAGGGATTTTCGCGCCGGTGCTGTCGGGGCCCAACCGTGTGGTGTTGACCGCGGCCCGTTACGACCGCTCCTCGTTCGGCTGTGGCGAGGACGACGTCTATACCTTCTTCGACACCTGCCTCTTGGAAGAGTTGCCGGCGGCGGGCGGCTTTGACGTGCTGGCGACACGGCTCAAGATCTGCGTCGAGAAGCGGGAGCGCGACCTGGGCATGCGCCCGCCCTCGGAGCCTCAGTCCCGCATCGGCCTGGCGTTCGAGGCGGCCATGAAGACCCACGCCCTGGCCAGGTCATACAAGGTCAAGCCCGGGGACACCTTGGCCAAGATTTCTCAGGAAATGTACGGCGAGGAGACCAAGGCCAGCGCCATCTACGAGGCCAACCGCCCCCTGTTCGCGACCCGCGCCGCGGCCCCCGCGCCGGGGACAACGCTGAAGATCCCGCCGGTTTAGGGGGTGCGCGCGTTTAAATCCTCCACCGCAGGGGGAGGATTTGGAGCGTGCGATCCGGCCTTTCTGACCGTCACCGTGATCCGCTCGCGCTCTCCTGCGCGGCGTTCGACCAGGAGCCGGCTGACCTGGGCGTCGTCGTGGAAGACGTAGCCTTTTATGGCGTCGAGAATCGCCTTGGCCAGGTTGTCGAG
>DGYN01000146.1:0-456 GCA_002398405.1 Caulobacteraceae bacterium UBA5005 | reverse complement strand
TTGTCGAGATCGAGCCACGGCGGGTCGCCCTGGTATTCCATGAGGATCTCGACGGAAAAGTCGCCGTGCGCCGGACGCGAGCCGCGCCATTCCTTGCGGAAGAACTCATAGATCAAGGGCTTGTAATACTTGGCTTGGGTGGTGAGGCCGTCCACCGTGACGACGAGGCCGGACGCCTCTTCGCGCGCCCTGACCTTGCCGGTTCCGGTCCAGTCCTGAGGGGTTTGCGACATCACGCCTTAGACACTAGTGCGCGGGAGGTGTTTTGGGCTACATTGTCCGCAAAATAGATAAAACCAGGGGAGACCTGACCGATGGCTTTTGACGCACCTTACGACAAGCAGCCCAAAGTTCGCCGCCGCGACTTCATTACCTGGAGCTCCGGCGGGGCATTCATGTTGGCCGTCGCCGGCCCCGCGGCCAGCCAGCCGCCGCGCCCCGCCGCGCCCGGCGGAG
>DGYN01000126.1:27053-30796 GCA_002398405.1 Caulobacteraceae bacterium UBA5005 | reverse complement strand
TGGGTGTTGGGCAGGCGGCGGTGAATCTCCTCGATGACGTTCATGGCCAGAACATCGCCGTCGGGCTTCCTGGAAAACTTATAGGCCCCGTGGCTGGTGCCCATGGCGATGGCGAGCGCATCGACCTTGGTGCGCTCGACGAAATCCACGGCCTGATCGGGGTCGGTGAGCAGCTGCGAATGATCGAGCTTGCCCTCGAACCCGTGCCCATCTTCCTTTTCGCCCATGCCGGTTTCCAGGCTGCCGAGCACCCCCAGTTCGCCCTCTACCGACACGCCGCAAGCGTGTGCCATGTCTGTCACCTGGCGGGTGACGTCAACGTTGTAGTCGTAGTCCGCAGGGGTCTTGCCGTCGGCCGCCAGCGAGCCGTCCATCATCACGCTGGTGAAGCCGTACTGGATGGCTGTGGCGCAGGTGGCGGGGGAATTGCCGTGATCCTGGTGCATGCAGACCGGGATGTGCGGATAGATCTCGACCAGGGCGTCGATCAGCCGGGCCAGCATGATGTCGTTGGCGTAGGAGCGGGCGCCGCGGCTTGCCTGGATGATCACCGGAGCGTTGAGCTCGTCGGCGGCCTCCATGATGGCGAGGCCTTGCTCCATATTATTGATGTTGAAGGCGGGCAGGCCGTAGTCGTTCTCCGCCGCGTGGTCCAAGAGTTGTCTCAGCGTGATCCGGGCCATGCCCTCTAGTCTCCCGTCTTGATCTTCAGTGCGTCCACGCCCGGCAGGGGCTTGCCCTCCATCCATTCCAGGAAGGCGCCTCCCGCGGTCGAGACGAAGGTCAGTTGCGCGGCGACGCCGGCATGGTTCAGGGCCGCCACTGTATCACCGCCGCCCGCCACCGCCACCAGCTTGCCCTCTTGCGCGAGCTTGGCGGCATATTGCGCGGCTTCGACCGTCGCCCTGTCGAAGGGCGGCATTTCGAAAACACCGAGTGGGCCGTTCCAGATCAGGGTCCTGGAATTGTCCATGGCCCGCTTGATCCGCGCGACGCTTTCGGGGCCGGCGTCGAGGATGCGTTCCTCGTCGTCCACAGCGCCCAGGGTGCGGATGCGGGCCGGCGCGCCGGGCGCCATCTTCTCGGCCACCACGATGTCCTGCGGCAGGAAGAGCTTGCAGTTGTTCTGACCGGCCAGGCGGATGATCTCGCGGGCTGTCTCCGCCAGGTCCTTCTCGCAATAGGAAGCGCCGACGTCGTGCCCCTGGGCGTAGAGGAAGGTGTTGGCCATGCCGCCGCCGATCGCCAGCTTGTCGAGTTTGGTGACCAGGTTTTTCAGGAGGTCGAGCTTGGTCGAGACCTTCGACCCGCCGACAATCCCCATCACCGGCCGCTGCGGATCGCCCAGCGCCGCGTCCAGCGCCTCCAGCTCCAGCTGCATGGAAAGGCCCGGATAGCCCGGCAGGATGTGGGCGAGGCCCTCGGTCGAGGCGTGGGCCCGGTGGGCGGCGGAAAAGGCGTCGTTGATGAAGAGGTCGCCGTTCTGCGAAAGGGCGCGCACGAAGTCCGGATCATTGGCCTCTTCGCCGGCGTTATAGCGCAGGTTTTCCAGGAGCGCGACGCCGCCGTTCTCCAGCCCGTCGATCACGGCCTTGGCCTTGGGCCCAATGCAGTCGTCGGCGAAGGCCACCGGCTGTTCGAGGAGCTTGCTGAGCGGCTCGACTACCGGCGCGAGGCTCATCGCGGGAACGCGCTTTCCCTTCGGCCGGTCAAAGTGCGCCAGCAGGATGACCTTGGCGCCCTTCTCCGACAGGAAGTGGATGGTGGGCAGGGCGGACCTGAGCCGCGTATCGTCCGCGACTTTCCCGTCCTCCATGGGCACATTGAAATCCACACGCACCAGGGCGCGCTTGCCGGAAAGGTCTGCGTCGAGGAGTGAGCGGAAGGTCATGGCGGCTTCGCCTAAAGGAAATTTTGGCCGCGCGGAATATGCGAATAAAGATTTGGCCGCGCGGCTCCGGCGGGCGAAGTTTATTTGTACCTACAATTTATATTGCATTTCGCCCAATAATGGGGGTACACAAATTGAACATCGCGTTCGATCCTGCCAAGGATGCGTGGAACCGAAAGGTCCACGGTGTGTCGCTCGAACGCGCGGCCGAAATGGACCTCGCCTCGGCGCTGGTGATCGAAGACGACCGTGAGGACTATGGCGAGCATCGCTATCTCGCCTTCGGCCGTATCGGACGGGCCATGCACTGCCTGGTGTTCACGGTTCGCGAAGACGTGGTGCGGGTGATCAGCCTGCGCCGCGCCACCACAAAGGAATTGCTACGCCATGCCCAACGCCAAGACCCCTGACCCAGACAATCGCGAATGGACGAAGGCCGATTTCGCCAAGGCGAAGAGGGGCGTCGATGTCTTGCCGGCGGCCGTCCTAGCCGCTTTCGGCAAACCGCGCGGACGGCCGAAGCTCGATCAGACCAAGGTTGCGGTTAAACTGAGGCTCGATCCCGAGGTGGTCGCTTCCTACAAGGCGGCCGGGCCCGGATGGCAGACGCGCATGAACGCTGACCTGAAGAAGGCGATCAGCCGATCCGTCAAGCCGAGCCAGCCCAAGGCCGCTCGGCGCGCCTGATCAACTACCATGAATGGTAGGTGAGGGCAGTCCATACGCCCCAAGCGCTGCCGCCGAGGAAGACTAAGGCGAGCGCGCCGGACCTCCCGTGTCTCCACCTGCCAGGAGCGCGTCGCCTTTCCAGCCGGAAGAGCCAAACCCAAAGGGCAGCCCAAACCATGCCCATTCCTGTGATGACGAGGCTAAATTTGATGGCCTCCGGTCCCCGGAAGTGAGCCCGGTCCAAAGAGATGATACCGTCCTCTACGCAGCCCATCGTCTCTTCTAGGGTAGTCGGAGCATTGTTCTCCATCGAGAGTGGCTCGCTAACTGGGCTTGGGACAGCGTCTTGTTCAGGCTTCGGCAGTGGCTTGGTCGCTGCTTGCCTAGCCAAGCACGCCTCGCGGTCGGCCTTCTCCTGCGCCTCGAGCGCCGCAATCTCTTCGCGATCCAGCAATCGGAGGAAGGTCGTAGTCGGCGGCACTGGAAAGAGGAGCCCAACAATGGCGGCCGCCGGCAATAGGATGGCGAAGAGAATCCAGCGCAGCATCCAGAACACCCCAGTTAGAAACGGCCTGATAGGCCGCCCAGGTACTGTTAGATTACAACGCTAAACCCGAATAATCCGCTCGTAAAGTCGGCTACAGGAACTTCGCCATGGCCAGGGCTGTGTCGCTCATCCGCGTCGCGAAGCCCCACTCGTTGTCGTACCAGGACAGGACCCGGCCGAGCTTGCCCTCGATAACCTGGGTCTGGGGCAGGGCCACGGTGGACGACGCCGCGATGTGGTTGAAGTCGATCGAGACGTTGGGATCGTTGGTCACCGCCAGGATGCCCTTCAGCGGGCCCTCGCCGGCGGCGGCCTTGAAGGCGGCGTTGAGTTCTTCCACCGAGGTGTCGCGGCCGGAGACGAAGGTCAGGTCGACCACCGAGACGTTGGGGGTCGGGACGCGGATCGACGAGCCGTCGAGCTTGCCCTTCAGGGCGGGGAGCACCAGGCCCACGGCCTTGGCCGCGCCCGTCGAGGTCGGGATCATCGAGAGGGCCGCCGCGCGGGCGCGGTAGAGGTCCTTGTGCATCGTATCCAGCGTCGGCTGGTCGCCGGTATAGGCGTGGATGGTCGTCATATAGCCGCGCTCGATGCCCACGAGGTCGTGCAGGATCTTGGCGACGGGGGCCAGGCAGT
>DGYN01000126.1:0-26859 GCA_002398405.1 Caulobacteraceae bacterium UBA5005 | reverse complement strand
CAGTTGGTGGTGCAGGAGGCGTTAGAGAGCACCAGGTCGTCGGCCGTGATGGCGTCGGTGTTGACGCCATAGACGATGGTCTTGTCGGCTTCGTCGCAAGGCGCGGAGACCAGCACGCGCTTGGCGCCGGCGGCAAGGTGCGCCGAGGCCTTTTCCTTGGAGGTGAAGATGCCGGTGCACTCGAAAGCGATGTCGACGGCAAGGTCCTTGTGCGGCAGGTCCTTGGGGTCGCGGATCGCCGTGACCTTGATCTTGCCCAGGCCCACATCGATCCAGTCCTCGCCGGAGGTGACCGTGCCTGGGAACCGCCCGTGGACGCTGTCGTAGCGCAGCAGGTGGGCGTTGGTCTCGACGGGCCCCAGGTCATTGATCGCCACCACCTCGATGTCGCGGCGCCCGTGCTCGGCGATCGAGCGCAGGACGAGACGGCCGATGCGGCCGAAACCGTTGATGGCGACGCGGACGGTCATGGCGGGGAGGGCTCCTTCTTTCTGGATGGCGCGGGATTTAGACCGGGGAGGGGGGAAGTCAACCCGGCCCCTACTTCCCGTCCACCGAATAGGCCAGCAGGACGTTGACCCCGTTTCCGCCGGTGTCGGAGGCGCCGTTGTAGCCCGACCAGGTGTAGACCATGCCGCCGGCGATCGTGGGCCCCGGCCCGTCGATGGAGCCGCCGGGCTGGCCCTTGACGCGATTGGTGGTGTCGTAGGTCTGGGCGGTCGTCGAATGAGCCCAGATCGTCCGGCCGGTGCGCGCATCGTAGGCGCGCAGCCACCCATCGAGGGAGCCGGAGAACACCACGCCCGGGATGACGCTCACCGCCGCGCTGGAGGCGTTCAGGCAGACGCCCGGGACGTTGTCGCGCCCCGTGCGGTCGCCATAGAACTTGCAGGGCGCCTTGGGCGTCGCCCGATGCCAGAGGACGCGGCCGGTGGCGGGGTCCAGCGCGCTGACGCCGGGCCTTGGCGGGGGCGGGTTGGAGACGCCCCAGATCTGCTTTCCCTGCGGCCGCAGATAGGTGTCCTTGATCACCATGGTGTCGGCGGCGGGCATGTAGACGCGAGCCTCGTCCGCCGCGATCCCCCACATGATGCCGCCCTCCTGAGAGCCGGAGGCCAGCCGCGTGGCCCACAGGGTCTTCCCCGTATCGGCGTCCATGCCGTAGGCGATGCCGGATTTATTGCCCGACACGATGATCTGCTTGCCGTTCGGCAGGTCGAAGAGGATCGGGGCCGCGCCGTAGTCATAGTCCGGCCCGTCGTTCATGGGGCAGTTGGGCGGTTTCTTCATGCCCTGGCAGCCCATGATGTAGTTGTCGTTGGGCAGGACCTGGTTTTTCCAGCGGATGGCGCCCGTCTTCATGTCCATCGCGACGATGGCGTCGGCGCCATCTGTGAAGACGTCGGTGTAGCTATCGCCGGTCGCGACGTAGATCAGGCCGCGCTTGGCGTCGATCACCGGCGCCGACCAGATGGCGGCCCCGGCCGGGCCCTGCATCATCACGCCGGCCGAGTTGGGCTGGGTGTCCTTGGGCGCCTGCTCAATGGGATAGGTCTTCCACTGGATGGCCCCGGTCCGCGCGTCGAGCGCCGCCAGCGATCCTCTGAACGAGCAGCAGCGATAGGTGGGCGAGCCGGCGGTGGCTTCCTCGCCCGAGGTGATCGGCACGAAGATCTGATTGCCGTAGAACATCGGCGAGCCCGTCACCCCGGCGGCGTTGTGGGTCTCGATGACCGCGCTCTTCCAGATTTCCTTGCCGGTCTGGGCGTCGGCGGCGCGAACCGTCCGGTCCCGCTGGGCGGAATAGATCACAAAGCCGGAGGGAGAGAGGTCGGAAGTCGCCACGATCGGCGTCGCGCGAGAGGCGAGACCCTCGACCCGCCAGTGGACGCAGCCTGTTTTGGCGTCCAGGGCGTAAAGCCCGGCCCGCGTTCCCAGGAACAGCCAGTCGCCGACCACCACCGGTTGGCCGTAACTGCCGGAGTTGACCGAGAAGGCCCACTTCACCTTCAGCTTCGGCACATCGGCGGCTTTGAGGCCCGGCGTCTTTTGGAAGCGCTGGCCGGTGGGTTCGAGCAGGAAGTCGTGCCAGTCCGAGCCGCTCTTGCGGATCGGCGGATGGGTGGCGCACATCACGTCTTCCATGGTCTGGGCGTAGGGCGGCAGCCCCGCCCCGCCCCGGCCGCCGCGGCCCGCGGCGCCGGCAGGTCCGGACCCGGGCTGCGGGACGAAGGGCGGCGGCGCCAGGTGCGCGGCGATCGCCTCGATATCGGCCCGCGAGAGGCCCGCGGCCATGGGCGTCATGGACCCGGTGGTCAGGGCCTGGACGATCACCACCCTGGGCATGGCCGCCATGAGCTGCCGGTTGGGGGCCCGCTCGCGCGCCGGCTCGTGGCAGGAGGCGCAGCGCGCCTTGAACAGGGCCGCGCCATCTGGCGGGGTCTGGGCCAAGGCGATGCTGACCAATGCGCCCAGCAGGGCGGCGGCGATGCCGCCGATGGCGAGTGCGAGTCTTCCGTTCATCAGGCGGTCCCCAGGAAGTCCTTCTTGCCCACCTCGACGCCGTTGTGGCGCAGAAGCGCGTAGGCCGTGGTCAGGTGGAAATAGAAGTTCGGCAGGGCCTGTTCCAGCAGATAGGGCTGGGCCTTGACCACGCTCTCAACGCCGCGGCGGACGAGCGTGATGTCGCGGTCTTCCTGGCCATCGATCTTGGCGGCGTCGGCTTCCTTCAGGAAGGCGATCGTCTTTTCGACCCGGGCCTTGAGCGCTTCGAAGGTGGGTTCCGGGTCATCCCAGGCCGGGACCTCGTCGCCGGAAAGCCGGGCGACCGCGCCCTTGGCGAACTCGCAGGCCAGGTTCACCTGACGGGCGAAGGGAAACATGTCGGGGAAAAGCCGCGCCTGGATCAGGGAGGCGGGGTCGAGCCCCTTGGCCTCGACATGGGCCTGGGCCTTGGTCAGCACGCCTAAGAGACCCTTGAGGCCCTGGGCGAAGACGGGGGCGGATACTTGCGTCAGGGTGGTCATGGCGGTCCCTCGGATCTGTTTATGCCGCCTCTTTGGAGCCAATTGGCGTCTTCGTCACTATATGGGTCGTCATGAGCGTAGCCTTCACCAAAGAAAACGACCTCGAGGCCACCGCCGCGGACCTGCCGGACCGCCCGGTCTCGACCCATCCGAACCTTGTGACGCCTGAAGGGCTGGCGTTGCTGGACGCAGCGCTGGAGGCCGCGCGCGCCGCCTATGGCGACGCCCAGGCGGCAGGCGACATCGAGGCCGACCGCACCGCCATGGCCCGCGCCACGCGGGACCTGCGCTACTACAACGCCCGCCGCGCCACCGCCCAGGTGCAGGAGATCGTGCCGAACTCAAAGACGGTGGTGTTCGGATCGACCGTAACCTTCGACCGCGAGGACGGCCGCCGCCAGACCTTCCGCATCGTCGGCGAGGACGAGGCCGACCCCGAAAAGGGCACGGTCTCCTATGTGTCGCCGCTGGCGCAGGCCCTATTGGGCAAGCGCGTCGGCGCCGAGGCCAAGGTGGCGGGCCAGGACGTCGAGATCGTCGGGATCGGTTAGCGCCCGGCCACGGTCGCCGGCGTCCCCGGCTCCAGCCGCATCAGCACGCTGTCGGCGCCCTCGTCGGTGGTGACGTAGATGTAGCCGTCCGGGCTCTGTTCCACGTCCCGGATGCGCTGGTGCAGGTCGAACAGCAGCATCTCGCCGCGCACCTGTTCGCCGGCCTCGTTGAGCACGATACGCAACAGGTGTCCGGTGCGCGGCGCCTCATTCAGGCGCATGGCGCCGATGAACAGGTTGCCCTTCCATCTGGGGAATTTGTCACCCGAATAGAAGATCAGGTTTCCGGGGGCGATCGACGGCACGAAGGCGATGTGCGGCGAGGTCATGCCGGGCCGGTCGCTGGACACCGGCGAGACCTTGTTGCCGTAATAGTAACGGCCCTCGCTGACCACCGGCCAGCCGTAGTTCTGACCGCGCTTGAGGATATTGACCTCGTCCCCGCCGTTGGGGCCGTGCTCGGAGACCCACATCTCGCCGGTCTTGGGGTTCATGGCCAGGCCGATATTGACCCGGTGGCCCATGGTGAAGATCTCGGGATTGTAGCCCTTGCGGCCGACGAAGGGATTGTCTTTCGGGATGGTTCCGTCCTCGTTGAGGCGCAGGACCTTGCCGGCGTAGTCGCTGGGGTTCTGGGCGCGCCTGATGCTCTCGTCGGTGCCGACGCCCGGGCAGCCGATGGTGGCGTAGAGCTTGCCGTCGGGGCCGAACATCAGGCGGGTGTAGAGGGCGTCGAGGTCGTCGGAGACGAAGATTTCCTTGCCCTCGACCAGCTCGCGGCCGTTCCAGCGGGCGCGGTAAATGGTGTTGTGGCCGTACTCGCCATAGGCCGGCTTGTGGTAGGCCAGATAGATGAAGCCGTTCCGGGCGAAGTCCGGGTGCAGCTTGATGTCCAAAAAGCCGGTGGCGGTGCCGAGCGCCACCACGGCGGGCATGCCCTTGACCGGTTCAGGATCGAGCACCCCGTTGCGGACGATGCGCAGCTTCCCGGCCCGCTCGGCGATCAGGATGTCGCCGTTGGGCAGAAACTCGATCGCGCGGGGGGTGTTGAGGCCGCGGGCCACGATGACGGTCTTGAGATCCCGCTGCTCCCAGGTTTCGGAGATGAAAGGCCCCGCACCCAGTTTCGGGGCCGGCCAGGCCTGGGCCTGCGGGGCGGTGGTGGCCGAATCGCGCGGCGCGCGGACGCGCTTTAGCGGGTAGCCGAAGTTGGGCATGTCCTTGCCGGCCTGGCGGGCGGCGATGGCCACCGGCGCCCGGCGGTCGGGGGTCGAGGTGAGGACATTGATCAGCTGCTCTTTCTGCTGCGCCGTCAGCCCCGAGGCCTGGGTGGCCATCACGCCGCCGGGAGAAAGGGCGGCGGTGACGCGCGCGCGGCCCAAACTGAACAGGGCCTCCAGCTCCGGCGCGGTTTCGTCGCCGCCGTCGTGACAGGCCGCGCAGGCCTTCTGGTAGACGGTGACGCCGGCGGTCTCGGCGGCGGTCAAGGTGGTCTGAGCCACGGCCAGGGTGCCGGCGAGAGTCAGAGCTGCGGCGCCGGCGACGGCGATAATTCTTTGCATGGACGTTCCCCAACGTTTCTTGCTGCAGGCACGATCGGCCCGCTCGGGAGAGAGCCTCGCGCCGAAAACGGTTTGAGTCCAGTTGCTAGGATGAGAGCCGATCGTGCAGGCCGTCGATGAGGGCGCGCACCACGGTCTCGAAGGCTTCTCCACTGTCGTGGGACGCCGCCTGTGCATTCGGAAGCCAGGTGAGCATCCGCTCGTCCGGCAGAGCCGTGTCGCGAAGCGCCAACACCTGATCCATCAGCCCGACGATGGCCATGCTGCTCATGGTCGCCGCCCGGCCGGCCGCGTCAGGCGATAGGCCGCTCTGCCGCCACAGGGTCAGCCAGTGCTCGTTCATCCGCAGGATAGAGGGCGTCCAGACGCGATAGAGGCTGCGCACGCGTCCGACCTCTGGATGGGCAAGCGTGCTTTCGCGGGCCCACAGGGCGATGCGCCACAGGTCCTCGCGCCAGTCGCCGCTGGCGACCGGCAGGGGGCGTTCGCCGCTGGCGGCCTCGACCACCAGGGCCGCCAGGGCCGCCTTGTCCTTGACGTGGTGGTAGAGGGCCATGGGGGTGACGCCGAGCGCCTTGGCCACCGCGCGCATGGTGAAGCCGGCCTGGCCTTGGGTGTCGAGCAGGGTGAGGGCGGCCCTGGCGATGCGGTCGGGATCGAGGTCGGGCATTTACACAACTTCTACCGGTCGAGGCGCCGTTGCCTAGCGCCTATACGATGTATAGTTTGAAAGAAAAACACAGGGAGGTCTCGATGGATCGGCGCATTTTCCTGCTTACGGGCACGGCGGCGGGCTTCGCCATGCCGGCCCTGGCCCAGACGGCGCAGTACAACGAGCCCTTCACCGATGTGGACGAGTGGCGCAACGAGCCGGTTCGGCACCGCTATGTGCACGGGGGCTTTCGGGGCACGGACCTGAGGTTTTCGATCTATTTCCCGCCCAAGGAGCAGTACCAGGGCCGCTTCTTCCAACCCCTGGCGGCGACCAGCGGCAGCGAGAACGCCGCCCCCATGGCCATGTTCCAGGCGAGCGGAATCGGTTTCGCGGCGGCGAGCGGCGGCTATCTGGTGGAGTCCAACCAGGGCAGTCGCGACATGTTCGGCGGCAGCTACCAGGCCAACGCCGCGGTCGCCCAATACTCCCGCAAGCTGGCGGGCGAGATGTACGGCCCGCACCGCACCTACGGCTATGTCTATGGCGGCAGCGGCGGGGCGTTCAAGACGCTGGGCTGTGTCGAGAACACGGAGGTCTGGGACGGCTCGATCCCCTTTGTGCATGGGTCCCCGGTGGCCATCCCCAACTGCTTCACCATCCAGGCCCACGCCATGCGCATCCTGTGGGACAAGTTCCCACAGATCGTCGACGCCATCGAGCCGGGGGGCGGGGGCGATGTGTTCGCGGGGCTGACCACCGAAGAGCGCGAGTGCCTACTGGAGACCATGCGCATGGGCTTTCCCCTGCGCGCCTGGTTCAACCGCGACAAGATCGCCTTCGGCTACACGGGCGTCTTCACCTCGCTGGTCGACATGATCGTCGGGGGCGATCCCACCTATTTCACCGACTTCTGGACCAAGCCCGGCTATTTGGGCGCCAATCCGACGCCGTCCTTGAAGGCGGCCCGCATTCAGCATCCGACCACCATCGCCGCCCTGATCATGCCCGATGAGGCCCGGCGCCTGGGCCTGCCCCTGACCATGTCGGCGGGCCAGGCCAACAGCGGGGTCGCCTTCCCGGCGGCGCTGCGGCTGGCCAGCATGCCGGCGGGGAACCTCCAGGGCGCCTCGATCATGATCAAGAGCGGCGGGGCCAAGGACGCGGTGGTCTATGTGGCGGGGGTCAAGGGCGACATCGCCATGATCGGCTTTGGGGCGGGGTCGTTCCGCGCCCTGCCGGCCCTGCGGGCCGGCGACCAGGTGCAGGTCGACAACTCGGTCTATCTGGCGGCCCAGACCTATCACCGCCATCAGGTCCAGACCCCGGACTTCTATGTGTGGGATCAGTTCAAGGGCAAGGACGGCAAGCCGATCTATCCGCAGCGGCCGATCCTGGGCGCCGGTCAGGCCCAGTCCGGCGGCTCGACCATGAGCGGCAAGTTCCACGGCAAGATGATCGTCGTCTCGGCGATGATGGATGAGGCCGCCTATCCCTGGCAGTGCGACTGGTACCGGGGAAAGGTCCAGGCGGCGCAGGGATCGGCGTTCAACGACAAGTACCGGCTGTATTACGTCGACAACACCATGCACACGACCCAGCTCGCGGCGCCGGGCGACCCGCGTCCCGTCGCGACCACCAGGGTGATAAGCTACCAGGGCGTCCTGCAGCAGGCGCTGCGCGACCTTGCCGCCTGGGTGGAGAAGGGCATCGCGCCGCCGGACAGCACCCGCTACCGCGTGGTCGACGGCCAGATCGTCGTCCCGCCGGCTGCGCCGGTCCGCAAGGGCCTGCAACCGACGGTGGCGGTCACCGCCAACGGCCGCGCGCGGGCCGACGTCAAGGCCGGCCAGGCCGTGACCTTCCAGGGCGTCGTCCAGGCGCCGCCCAAGGCCGGCATGGTGGTCGAGGCCGAATGGGACTTCGAAGGCGACGGCGCCTATCCGGTGAAGGCGCAGGTCAAACCCGCCGCACGGGTGACGGTGAAGACGAGCTATGTGTTCACAAAGCCGGGGACCTATTTCCCGGCGCTTAGGGTGGCGGTGGACCGCAAAGGCGAGGCGGGGAGCCAGTACGCAAGGCCGCTGAACATCGGGCGGGTGCGGGTGGTGGTGAGCTGAGCTCGGGGACACCCCTCGACCGCCTGGGTTCGGCCCCCCTCCGTGGGCTCGGCCAAGAACACCCTCTCCGCACGCGGGAGAGGGTCGCGAGGTCGCTTCGAGCGACCGATGCGGGGTGAGGGGGCGCGCCGGCGTCTAGAGCAGCATCCGATCTGATTGGATCGGACACTGCTCTAGAATCCTTGCGTGGTCGCGTTTTCTGGCGGCGAACCGGCAGCCACTTCGCCGGAAAACGCTCTAGGGATTTGCGGGCCAAGAGGGGAGCGCGAACTCTTCTGAACTCTGCGCGCCCCCTCACCCGGCTCGGCGCGCTTGCCGCGCGCGCCTCACCACCCTCTCCCGCGTGCGGAGAGGGTCGCTAACCGCGGGGGATCGGGGGGCTTGAGTGGGCTTGGCGCGCGCGAGTCGGGACACGTATCGCGGCGCGCTACATGTCCCGGGTCAGGTCCACGCCGAGGCTTTGCAGGTCGTCCCAGTAGCGGGGGTAGGTTTTCGCGACGCAGTCGGGGTCTTCGATGGTGATGCCGGCGGTGAGGAGGCCCGCCAGGGCGAAGCTCATGGCCATGCGGTGGTCGGCGTGGGGGTTGATGGTCGCGGTGACAGTGGCGCCGCGCAGGCGGGGGTCGCCGGAGACGATGAGGTCGTCGGCTTCCTCGCGGGCGAGGCCGGGTTTGATGCGGTTGAGGCCCTGCGCCAGCACGCTGATGCGGTCGCATTCCTTGACGCGCAGGTTGGCGATGCCGGTGAAGCGGACTTCGCCTTCGTTGTAGGCGGCGAGGACGGCGAGCGTCGGGACGGCGTCCTGGATCTGCGATCCGTCGATCAGGGGCGGCATGTCGGGGAAGGCGGCGATCAGGTCGTAGGCGGCGGCGTCGGGCTGGGTGAAGGCGGGGGCGGCGAGCCCGATGTCGATCTTGCCGCCGGTCAGCGCCGCCCAGGCCCAGGGATAGGTGGCGGCCGAGGCGTCCGGCTCGACCTCGATGTCGGTGGCGTAGTAGCCGGTGGGATCGATGCGCCAGATCCCGGCCTCGGCCGCGTCGATATGGGCCCCGAACCGCTGCATGGCCGCGACGGTGAGGTCGATATAGCCCCGGGCGCCGATGTCGATGTTGGTCAGGGCCACCTCGGTCGGCTCTCGCCCACAGGCCCCGAGCATCAGGAGCGCAGAGACGTATTGGCTCGATAGCGAGGCGTCGATTGAAAGCCGTCCACCCGCGAACCCGCCCTGGCCAGCTACCCGCACGGGAGGCTTGCCGTCTGTGTCGGTGATCGCCACCCCCGCGCCGCGCAGGGCCTGCGTCAACGGTCCGATTGGCCGCTTTCGCATGTGCTCGTCGCCGTCGAGGGTCACGGAGCCATCGGCGAGGACCGCGGCGGCGGTCAGAAAGCGCATGGCGGTTCCGGCATTGCCCATTCTTAGGACCGCGCCCGGGGCGCGCAGGCCGCCAACGCCCACCACTTCGAAGCTCGTCGCATCGCGCTCGACGACGCCGACGCCCATGTCGGTGAGAGCATCGGCCATGCGGGCGGTGTCGTCGCTCTTCAGCGCGCCGCTGATCCGGCTGGTCCCCTTGGCCAGCGCCGCCAGCAGCAGGACGCGGTTGGTGATCGACTTGGAGCCCGGCAGGACGATCTTGCCGCTGAGCGGCCGGCCCGGCGGGGTGATGCGGACGGTCTTCAGGGCGCCTTAGGCGCGGGCGCCGCGCCTTCTCCGGGAACCTTGGCCAGGGCGGCTTTCAGCGCTTCGGTCTCTTCCTTCGAGCCGCGCGGGCGGCCGGTGAAGGTGGTGATGTCGACCGGGGTTCCGCAGGCGCGCTCGGGCCCATACCACCATTGCTTGGCGCCCTCGCAGCGGGCCTTGGGCCAGGCGTAGAGGTACTGATAGCCCCACGCCGCGGCGCAGCCGAAGGCGAAGAGCACCAGCAGAATGTACTTGCTGCGATTGATCCAGCGGACGGCGTTCATGGGCAGGGATATGGCGCGAAGGGGGCGGGCGAACAAGCGTCGCGTTGACATGCTGCGCTGCACACGCCAGTAAGGCCGCGCTTTTTCGCCAGGGAGGCTTATGCTACCCGGCGAGTCCCCAATTCACGAACGCCCAAGAGGATGTTCCACCCATGAAGGTGCTGGTCCCGGTCAAGCGGGTTATCGACTACAACGTCAAGGCGCGGGTCAAGGCTGACGGCTCCGGCGTCGACCTTGCCAACGTCAAGATGTCCATGAACCCCTTCTGCGAGATCGCGGTCGAGGAAGCGGTACGGCTCAAGGAAAAGGGGACCGCCACCGAGGTGGTGATCGTCTCCATCGGCCCGGCCCAGGCGCAGGAAACCATCCGCACGGCCCTGGCCATGGGCGGCGACCGGGGCCTCTTGATCCAGTCCGACACCGACCTCGAGCCCCTGGCGGTCGCCAAGCTCCTGGCCGCGGTGGTCAAGGAAGAGAGCCCGAACCTGGTGCTCATGGGCAAGCAGGCGATCGACGGCGACAACAACGCGGTCGGCCAGATGCTGGCGGCCCTGCTCGACTGGCCGCAGGCGACCTTCGCATCAAAGGTTGAGGTTTCCGCCTCCTCCGCCAAGGTGACCCGCGAAGTGGACGGCGGTCTGCAGACCATCGAAGTGCAGCTGCCGGCCATCGTCACCGCCGACCTGCGCCTCAACGAGCCGCGCTACGCGTCCCTGCCCAACATCATGAAGGCCAAGAAGAAGGACCTGGCGGTCAAGACCGCCGCCGACTACGGCGTCGACACCGCCCCGCGTCTGAAGGTCGTCAAGGTCGCCGAGCCGCCCAAGCGCGCCGGGGGCATCAAGGTCGAATCCGCCGCTGATCTCGTCATGAAACTCAAGAACGAAGCGGGGGTCCTCTAATGGCCGTTCTCGTCATCGCCGACCACGACGGATCGGCCGTCCGCGACACCACCAACAAGACGGTGACCGCCGCCCTGCAGCTTTCCAGCGACGTCGATGTCCTGGTGGCGGGCAAGGGTGTCGACGCCGCCGCCGCCTCGGCCGCCAAGATCGCCGGCGTCAAAAAGGTGCTGACCGCCGACAGCGACGCGCTGGGCCAAGGCCTGGCCGAAGCCTATGAGGCCCTGGTGGTCCCGCTGGCCGCCAAGTACGACGCGATCCTCATCCCCTCGACGAGCCAGGGAAAGAACATCGCGCCGCGCATCGCCGCCAAACTGGACGTCGCGCCGATCAGCGACATCATCGAAGTGGTGGACGCCAATACGTTTTCGCGGCCGATCTATGCCGGCAACGCCATCGAGACGGTGCAGTCCTCGGACGCCAAGAAGGTGATCACCGTGCGCCCGACCGTCTTCAAGGCGGCGGCGGACGGCGGCTCAGCCTCCATCGAGAAGATCGACGCGGGCGCGGGCTCGGCCAAGTCGAAGTTTGTCTCGCAAGAGATCGTCAAGCTGGACCGCCCGGACCTGGGCGCCGCCAAGATCGTCGTCTCGGGCGGCCGGGCCATGGGTTCGGAGGACGAGTTCAAGGCGGTGATTATCCCGCTGGCCGACAAGCTCGGCGCGGCGGTGGGCGCTTCCCGCGCCGCGGTCGACGCGGGTTATGCGCCGAACGACTACCAGGTTGGCCAGACCGGCAAGGTCGTGGCCCCGGACCTCTATGTCGCCATCGGCATCTCGGGCGCCATCCAGCACCTTGCCGGTATGAAGGACTCCAAGGTAATCGTCGCAATCAACAAGGACGCGGACGCGCCGATCTTCCAAGTGGCGGATTACGGCCTGGTCGCCGACTATAAGACGGCGGTGCCCGAACTGATGGAGGCATTGTCCCAAGCGGGGAAGTGAAACCATGACGGATCAACCGGCCGGCCCCTCTGCTGTGGCCGGTGACCCGTCCCGCGTCCTGCCTTGGCTATTGCTGCTGTTCGCCGGCTCCGGCGCTTCGGCCTTGATCTACGAAATCGTCTGGTACCAGCAACTTCAGCTGGCCATCGGCTCGACGGCGGTGTCGCTGGGCGTGCTGCTCGCCACCTACATGGGGGGCTTAAGCCTAGGCTCGTGGCTGTTGCCCAAATACCTCGCCAAGAAACAGGCCGATCAGCACCCGCTGCGCCTGTATGGATTCATCGAGGTTGGGGTCGCCATCTTCGGCGTCCTGCTGCTGGTCCTCATCCCGGTCATCGACAAGGTCTATGTGGCCGGCTCCCAGTCCGGCGCGCCGGGCATGCTGCTGCGGGCGCTGTTCTGCGCGGTGGCCCTCCTGCCGCCCACCATCCTGATGGGCGCGAGCCTGCCGGCCATGGCCAAGTGGGCGGAAGCGACGCCCAAGGGCGCGAGCTGGTGGGGCCTGTTCTACGGGGTCAATATCGCCGGCGCCGTGGTCGGAAGCCTCTTGGCCGGCTTCTTCCTGCTTCGGCTGTTCAATATCTATGTGGCGACCTTCAGCGCGGCGGGGATCAACCTCTTGGTCGCGGGGGTGAGCTTCTATTTCGCCAGCCGCGTGCCGGCTTCGGTCAGCGCCGAGGCCTCGGCCTCGACGGCGCCTGAGCCCGCCAACCTCGATCCCGCGCCGCTCCGGTCCGCCCGCATCGGCGTTCTTTCGTCCATCGGCCTTTCCGGCACGGTGTCCCTGGGGGCCCAGGTGGTGTGGGCCAGGCTCCTGGGGCCGATGCTCGGCGGCACGGTCTATGTGTTTTCGACCATACTGGCGGTGTTCCTGCTGGGCCTTGGCATCGGCGCGGCGATCGGATCGCGCCTGGGCCGGTCCCTGAACGCCCGCGAGGCGCTCGGCTGGAGCCAGATCCTGGCGGCCCTGGGCCTGGCCTGGACCGCCTATCAGTTCTCCGACGGCCTGGTCTGGTGGCCGATCGATCCCAAGCCGCACACGCCGGTTCTGGTCATGCTCCAGGCGGACCTGGCGCGGGTGATGTACGGCATCCTGCCCGCGACCTTCGCCTGGGGGGCCAGCGTGCCGCTCGCCTTCGCCGCGGCCCGTTCCTACAATTCGGACGCCGGCAAGACGGTGGGCGGGGTCTATGCGGTGAACACCCTGGGCTGCATCATCGGCGCCCTGTTCTTCAGCCTTATCGCCATCCCGCAATTGGGCACCCACGCCGCCGAGCGCATCCTGATCGCCGTCTCACTGCTGGGCGCCTTCGCGGCCTTCGCCCCCTCGGTGCTGGGCGACAAGAAGGTGGTCCCGGGCTGGATCGGCCTGGCGGCCGGGGCGCTCTGCTCGGTCGCCATCATCCCCTTCATCAAGCCGGCCCCCGCGGATCTGATCGCCTATGGGCGGCGGACCAGCGAGTGGAAGGGCAGTTTCGAGACCCTGGCGACCTTTGAGGGGATCAATACCTCAATCGCCTATACCCGCTGGTCGGACGGGGCGATCCAGTTCCACGTGGCCGGCAAGGTCGAGGCCTCGACCGAGCCCTATGACATGAGCCTGCAGCGGATGCTGGGCTACGTTCCCCTGCTGGTGAAGCGCGACCCTCAGTCGGTGCTGATCGTCGGCTTTGGGGCCGGGGTCACGGCGGGGACCTTTGTCACCTATCCCTCGATCAAGCGGATCGCCATCTGCGAGATCGAACCGGTCATCCCGCCCAATTCCACCACCTATTTCGGGGTCCAGAACCACAACGTCATCCACGATAAGCGGACCCAGATCTATTACGACGACGCCCGTCACTACGTCCTGACCACCAAGGAAAAGTTCGATCTGATCACGTCGGACCCCATCCACCCCTTCGTCAAAGGCCTCGCCAGCCTCTATTCGAAGGAATACTTCCAGATGCTGAGGAAGCGCCTGAACAAGGGCGGGGTGGTGACCCAGTGGATCCCGCTCTACGAGAGCGACTTCGCCACGGTGAAGAGCGAGATCGCCACCTTCTTTGAGGTCTTCCCCTATGCGGAGGTGTTCGCCAACACCAACTCCGGGGCGGGCTATGATCTGGTTCTGCTGGGTCACGACGAGCCCATGACCATCGACATGCCGGCCGCCGAGGCCTTTCTGCAAAAGCCGGAAAACGCCGCGCTTCACGGCTCCATGGCCGAGGTCGGCTTTTTGAACATGCAGGCCCTGCTCGACACCTATATCGGCGACAAGCAGAGCCTCGCCACCTGGCTGAAGGGCGCGCAGATCAACACCGACAAGGATCTGCGCCTGCAGTACCTGGCCGGTTTCGCGCTCAACAAGAACGAAAACGACGCCATCTATCAGGAGATGAAGAGCTTCGAACGCCCCCCCGTGGGCCTGCGCTACGTCACCGGCTTTACGGCGCCGCCGATAACTTCACCCTAGGTAACGCTGCATTGCAGCATTGACACTTGGCGTGGGGAACAGACGTGCTAGACCTTACGCCCTCTTCCGATAGGGACGGCACTCCCACCCATGACTGAGATCAAGACGGTCGGCATTATCGGCGCGGGCCAGATGGGCACGGGCATCGCCCATGTCTGCGCCCTGGCGGGCTATGACGTCCTCATGAACGACCTGTCCGCCGACAGGATCGCCGAGTCCGCCAAGATCATGCGGGCCAACATGACCCGCCAGGTGGCGCGCGGCATCATCACCGACGAGGCGATGGAGGCGGCGCTCAAGCGGGTCACCCCGGCCCCGGACCTGGCCGCTATCGGCAAGACGGACCTGGCCATCGAGGCGGCCACCGAGGACGAAGACATCAAGAAGGTGATCTTCAAGAACCTCGCCCCGCACATGTCGGACAGCATCCTGCTGGCCTCCAACACCTCCTCGATCTCGATCACCCGGCTGGCCTCGACCACCGACCGGCCGGAACGGTTCATCGGCCTGCACTTCATGAACCCCGTGCCGCTGATGAAGCTGGTGGAGATCATCCGGGGCATCGCCACCGACGCCCCGACCTATGACACCGCCGTCGCCTTCGCGCAGAGCCTGGGCAAGACCACCGCCAACGCCGAGGATTTCCCAGCCTTCATCGTCAACCGGGTCCTGGTGCCGATGATCAACGAGGCGATCTACACCCTGTACGAGGGCGTCGGCACGGTGGAAGCCATCGACACGGCCATGAAGCTGGGGGCCAACCACCCCATGGGCCCGCTTGAACTGGGCGACTTCATCGGGCTGGACACCATCCTGTCGATCATGAACGTCCTGCACGAGGGCCTGGCGGACTCCAAGTACCGCCCCTGTCCCCTGCTGGTGAAGTATGTCGAGGCCGGCTGGCTGGGCAAAAAGGCCGGCCGCGGGTTCTACGACTACCGCGGCGAAGTCCCGGTTCCGACGCGCTAGGCTACGCCTCCACCATCTCGTCGCAGATGACGGTGAACCCAGACAGGGTCGCCGAACCGAAATTGTGCACCAGGGCGACGTCGGCGGCGTCGCGGCCCCTGGCCATCAGGATATGGCCGATGCGGCGCTGGTTGTTGCGCGGGTCGAAGATGTGCCAGGCGCCGGACAGATAGACCTCGATCCAGGCGCAGAAGTCCTGCGGCGCGTCCGGAGGCGGCTGGCCGATGTCCGACAGATAGCCGGTGCAATAGCGGGCCGGGATGTTCATCGCCCGGCAGAAGGTGATGGCCAGGTGGGCGTAGTCACGGCAGACGCCGACCTGCTTTTCGTAGGCGTCGTAGGCGGTGGTCGTCGGACTGGCGTGTTCGTAGCCGAACTTGAGGCGCTCATGGCTGTGGTCGACGATGGCCTGGACGCGGTCCCAGCCGGTCTTGGCGCCGCCGAACAGCGACCAGGCGAGGTCCAGGAAGCGGTCGGTCTCGCAGTAGCGGCTGGGCAAGAGGAACATCAGGGTCTCGTCGGGGAGATCCTCGATGCGGTGCTGGATGGAGTTGGGATAGACCGGCTGCGGCAGGCCGTTGTCCTGGACGATGAAATCGGCCGCCAGCAGGGTGCGCCCGGCGGGGGCGACGATGCGGCTATAGATATTGCCGAAACTGTCCAGATACTGGCGGACCTCCAGGTGCGGATCGGTGCGCAGCCAGTCGGGGGTGATGAGGTCGCCGCGGCGGCTTGGATGGACGCTCAGCCCCAGAATCATGGGGGTGGGGGCCGGGCAATCATAGAGAATCTCAAAACCGGCCCGGATATGCATCCAAGGGCTCCTTCCCACACCAGCTGGCTAAGCTAAGCCAAGCCAACGACCCGGGGGGTGGGAGGTTGCGTCAAGGCGTCGCTTTCGGTGGTGACAGAGACCTCTACGTCCATTCCGAGATAGTCGGAAGGCAAACCTGCCCAGGTTCCGTGCAAAGGCGTCGCCTGCCTCGGATCGCGCGAAACGGCGACCCGGATGAGGTCGGTATTGCCCACAATGCCGTTGGTGGGGTCGAGTTCGACCCAGCCGCAGGCCGGCAGATAGACCCGGACCCAGGCATGGGTGTGCCCCCCGCCGATCCGGCCGCGGTCGGCGCCGCGTTGTGGGCTGTAGATGTAGCCGGAGATGAACCGGGCCGCGAAGCCGAGGCTGCGCAGGGCCTCCATCATGAAGACCGCGAAGTCGCGGCAGGCCCCGGCCCCGGTCTCCAGGGTCTCCAGCGGGGTTTGCGCCCCGCCCTCCAGCCGGCGGGAATAGCGGAACTCGGCGTAAATGGCCTGGGTCATGTCCGAAAGCAGGGTCTGGATCTGGGTGCGGCCGGCGCTTTTCACGAAGCGCTTGGCCCAGGCGCCGATCAGGCCGCCGGGGTCGGGATGCTGCCGCTCCATGGAACGGATGAGGTCGGGCAGGTCCTCGTCGGGATAGGCGACCGGCATGACCCCGGCATAGCCCTTGGCCCCGCCCTCGATGTCCGAAAAGGCGGGCAGGGGGTGGTGTTCCATCCGCACCCGGCTGTCGAAGACCAGTTCGCTCGCCCGGCCCGTGAAGCCGACGATGCCGACGCTGTTGCCGAACACATCGTGGATGTACCGCTGCCGGGCAGGGTGGGGGCTGATGGTCAGCTCAGCGGACAAAAGCCGCTGGTCATGGCTCTCCCGCGGGCGGAACATCATGCGATGCTCGCCTAGGGCCACCGGATTGCGGTAGCGGTAGCGGGTAACGTGATGGATCGTAAGGATCGCCATTGGACCAGGCTTCACCCGATTCATTAAGGAGGTCGAACCTCTTAGCGGAATGCGACGATCCGTCGCCGGTCAAAATAAGCAATGCCGGCGGCGCTTCCGCCTACGTCCTGATCGGAGATCACGCCGGATTGCGCATTCCAGGGCGCCTGGGGGACCTGGGCCTTCCCGCCGGGGCGATGGATTTGCACATCGCCTGCGACATCGGGATCGCGGGGGTGGGGGCGAGGCTGTCGGCCCTGATCGACGCGCCGTTCATCGCTCAGGTCTATTCGCGCCTGGTGATCGACTGCAACCGCAAGCCCGGCGCCTTGGACGCCTGTCCGGCGGTGAGCGACGGGATCGCCGTGCCGGGGAATGAAGGCCTGACGCCGGAGGAGATCGCCGAGCGGCGGGCGGCCATCTATGACCCCTATCACGGCGCCATCGCGGCCCTGCTCGACCGGCGGCGCGAGGCGGGCCGGGAAACCCACATCGTTTGCCTGCATAGCTTCACTCCTGTGATGCAGGGCGTTGTCCGGCCCTGGCGGTACGGCGTGCTGCACCGGGGGGATTCGGCGCTTTCGCACCGCATCCTTGGGCGGCTGCAGGCGGCGCTGGGCGACGCGGCGGGGGACAATGAGCCCTACCGCCTGGACGAGAAGGACAACACCGTGCCGCTGCACGCGGACGCGCGGGGGCTGGACTATCTGGAGCTGGAGATCCGCCAGGACCTGATCGCCGATGGGGCCGGGCAGGAGCGGGAGGCGCGGTTCGTGGCGGGGCTCTTGGGGACTGTTTGAAATTGCGCGGCAATTTCTAACTGTCCCCGACACGGTGTCTGAAATCCCAGCATCGTTGGTGATGCCGCAGCGGTGTCGGGGACAGTTAGAAATCGCGCTGCGATTTCAAACAGTCCCCCGGCCGCAGATCATGTCGATCGAGCGGCGGGCGGAGGCCTCAATCTCCTCGCGGTTCTGGCCGGCGCGGGCTTTCAGCGAGCAGCCGTGGACGACGTCGGACATCAGGGCGCCGAGAACCTCGGGCGGGGCGATCAGGTTCTGGCCGCGGGCGGCGGCTTCGCGGAAGCGCTGGGCGAAGACCTGTTCGATCTCGCGGAACATCTCGGCGGTGACGGCGCGGACATCGTCGTCGACCGCCGCCTCGGTGATCGCCGTGCCGACCACGAAACAGCCCTTCTGGTCCTCGACATAGGTCTCGATGGCCTTGGCGGTGGCGGCCTGCAGGGTCTCGCAAAGGGGCAGGCCCTTGTCGAACAGGCGGTCGAAGGAGGCCCTGACCCGCCGCCGGTAAAAGTCGATGACCTCAAGATACAGAGCCCGCTTGTCGCCGAAGGCCGCGTAGATGCTGGGCCGGTTCATGGCCATGGCTGCGGAGAGGTCATCGAGCGAGGTGCCCGCATAGCCCGCCTTCCAGAAGGTCATCATGGCGGCCATCAAAGCCTCTTCGCGGTCGTAGGATTTGGGCCTGCCGCGGGGCTTCACTTCTTTTTGTACCATCTCGCACTTTAATCCTTGACGACCGGGGAGTTTATTGCGAACCAGTACAAATATCAACCGCGAACGAGATTGACCCATGCCCGTCCAGCTCTATTTCCGTCCCATGGCCTGCTCGCTGGCCTCGCGTATCGCCCTCTATGAGGCAGGCGTCGAGGACGCCATCTTCACCTATGTGGACAAGGGCATGGCCGCCACGGCGCAGGGCGAGGACTTCCTGCGCGTCAATCCGATGGCCCAGGTGCCGGCGCTCAGGCTCGAAAGCGGCGAGATCCTCACCGAGAACGCCGTCGTCCTGCAGTACATCGCCGACCAGCATCCTGACGCCAACCTCGCGCCGGCGGCCGGTTCCATGGAGCGTTACCGGATGATGACGTGGCTCAATTTCGTCACCACCGAACTCCACACCGGCGTCTTCCACATCCTGTTCGACCGGGCCTCCAACGACGGCGCCAAGGCCTTCGCCTACCAGATGGCGCCGGTGCGCCTGGCGCGGCTCGAGTTCCACCTCACGGGCCGCGAGTGGCTGGTCGACAGCTACAGCGTCGCCGACATCTATCTCTACGCGGTGCTCAACTGGGCTCAGGCGACGGAGATCAAGCTTTCGTCCTATCCGGCGCTTACCGCCTTCATGAAGCGCATGAAGGAGCGCCCCGCCGTGTCGCGCGCCTTCGGCGAAGAGGCCGTCCTCTATCGTCAGGAACAGGCTCTGGCGGCCTAGACTCGCTTCTCGATCGTCAGAGATGACGAATATTCCAAGCCGCGCTACACTCGCCCGATAAACATCGCGTCTACGGCCGCTTTAAGAAGTCCAGAACCGGGCCGTAGGCGTATTTCGGAGGAGACGGCGCGATGAAGACGAAGACGATTCTGATGGCCTGCGCGATCGGCGGCGCCCTGGCGCTGGCGGCGACCTCGACCGCAGCTTTCGCCCAACCGGCCAAGCCGACAACCTATAAGGCGCCCCGGATTCTTGACGGCAAGCCCAATCTCGGCGGCACCTGGACCAATGTTTCGATTACGCCGCTGGAGCGCCGCGCCAACTATGGCGACCGGCTGGTCCACACCCCCGAGGAAGTCGCCCAGCTCGAAGGCCGGGCCATGGAAAATGTGATCTACGAAAACCAGGCCACCGACCCCAACGCCCCGGTGGAAGACAAGACCCGCAAGAACTGCAACGGCGCGGGCGGCCGCGACTGCGGCTACAACGCCGGCTGGAAGGACGAGACCACCAAGGTCATGCGGGTCGGCGGAGAACCGCGCACCTCGTTCCTGACCACCAAGGATGGGCGCATCCCGCCGCGGATCCAGCTTTCCGGCGCGGCCCTGCAGGCCCAGCGCGCCGCCGACGCCCGTTCCCGCGACCAGGCCTCGGACGAGGGCTCCACCAGCCGCCGCGGCCAGAGCGACAATCCCGAGACCCGCGGCCTTGGCGAGCGGTGCCTGGCCTTTGGCAATGTTATCGGTCCGATGATGCCCAACGGCTACTACAACAACAACATCCGCATCACCCAGTCCAAGGACGCCGTCGCCATCGAGCTGGAGATGGTCCACGACGTGCGTATCGTCCGCCTGGGCGGCAAGCTGCGCACCGACGGTTACCGCGCCTACTTCGGGGAAAGCGTCGGCCACTATGAGGGTGACACCCTGGTGGTCGAGACGGGCAACTACCACCCTTCGACCAGCTATCGCGGCTCCTCGCCCGACATGCGGATGATCGAGAAGTTCACCCGCGTGGCCAATGACCGCCTGCTCTACCAGTTCACGATCATCGACCCGAAGACCTGGGCCCAGCCCTGGGGCGGCGAGTATGAGTTCTACACCCCGGTTGGCGATCTCTATGAATACGCCTGCCACGAGGGCAACTACGGCCTGGAAGGCATTCTCGCCGGGGCCCGGAACGAGGAAAACCTCGCCGCCGAAGCCGCCGGCCGCCGGTCCGCCGCGCCCCCCGCCGGGGCGGTGGCGTCGAGCCGGTAGGAACCCTAGCGCCGGCGCCCATCTTCTCCCCTCCCAACGGGAGGGGCGGGAGAGGGAGAATGGCGTGCGCCGCGCCGCGCCCCGTTATCGCGGCTTCAGTTTCCGGACGCAGGCGCGGAGCAGTTGTTTGCGCTCCGTGCTCAGCCCCTCGGCCTCAAGTTCCTGAAGGGCGCCTTCGAGCGGCCAGCCGAGGTGCCGAGTGCCCAGCCGCCAGATCTCCGCCCGGACCTCGGCGTCGCTGATGGCGGGGCTTGTGAGCATGGAAAAGAATGACATCTCAGTCGACCGATTCGGCGAGGGCCAGCCATCTGGCGGCGGCCTGCTCGTGTTTTTCACGGACGTTGTCCAGCGGACTGGCGACGGCCATGGCGAAGGCCAGGTCGGCCCTGACCCGATAGTCCGCGGCCCGCGTCAGGCGCTTTTCGGCGTAGGTCATTGGCCGCCGCTTAAGGGATTGGGCGCCGATGGGGCCGGGGTGCGGCCATGCAGGCGGCTGACGATCTGCGACAGGCGCTCGGACTCCGCCGTAACGGCGATGAGGTCGTCCTGAAGCTGGGCGTTGCGGCGCCGGAGATAGGCGTTCTCGCGCGTTAGGGCCTCGAGAGCGGCAGAGGGCGTAAGGCTGCTGGTCCCCGACAATTCGAGTGACGCGGGGGACGCTGCCGGGAGCGTGTCCATAATGGGGCTCAAAAAGCGACGCGCCGGGAAGGATCGACCGCTTGGCTGGCGGCACACGCCCGGCGGCGCGCCTCATAGATGGGCGCTTTGTGACCCGAAAGATAGGGCCTAGGCGGCGGCCCGGGAGGCGTCGCCGACCTCGCGGCGCACGCGGGTGAGTTCAGCGACCAGGTCGTCCATCGACAGGGGCTTCGACAGATAGCCGTTGGCCCCCATCTGCAGATAGCGTTCGCGGTCGCCGCTCATGGCGTCGGCGGTGAGCGCCACGATGGCGACGTCGCGGAAAGGGGCGTCGGAGCCGCGCACCGCGGCGATGGTGGCGGGGCCGTCCATCACCGGCATGTGCATGTCCAAAAGCACCAGGTCGAAGGTCTCGGCGGTGAGCGCCGCCAGGGCCTCACGGCCGTCGCAGGCCTCGACGATGGTGGGGTTGAATGGGGTAAGCAGCAGGCTCGCCACCTTGCGGTTCACCGGATGGTCGTCGACCAGCAGAATCTTGAGCTCCTGGAAATCGCCGGTCCCGGCCGGGTCGCCTGCGACGGTGGCCCGGCGCGGCGCGATCACCGGGGCCTCGGCGGGCGCGGCCAGGAAGCTGAAGGTGAAGGTCGACCCCCGCCCAAGGCTGCTGTCGACCGAGGCGTCACCCCCCATTAGCCCGGCGAGCTTGCGGACGATGGAAAGGCCAAGGCCCGTACCGCCAAACTGACGCGAGGTCGAGGCGTCGGCCTGCATGAAGGGCTGGAACAGACGGCCTTGAGTTTCCTCATCGAGGCCAAGCCCGGAGTCGCGGACACTGACCATGATCAGACGCTGGCCGTCCGAGCGTGGGGCGGCCGCCGAAACATAGACGTCGACGCGGCCCTGGGCGGTGAACTTGATGGCGTTGGAGATAAGGTTCGATACGCACTGCCGGACCCGCACCGCATCGAAGCGGACGAGCTGCGGCAGTTCGGAGTCGAAGCCGAGGGTGAAGGTCAGGCCCGCTTCGTCCGCCTTGGGTTTCCACAGGCGCTGCAGGCCGCGCATGACATGCATGAGGTCGTTGTCTTCGGGGGCGATGTCGAACCGGCCGCTTTCAATCTTCGAGAGGTCCAGAACGTCGTTGAGGATCGACATCAGGGTCTTGCCGCTATCGAGGATGGTGGCGACCTGATCGCGCTGCTGGGGCGCGAGTTCACCCGACTCCAGGACCTGGGCCATGCCCATGATGCCGTTAAGCGGGGTCCTGATTTCGTGGCTCATATTGGCGAGGAACGCCGACTTGGCGTTGGACGCGGCGACGGTCTCGGCCTGCAGCCGTTTCAGCTCCCTTTCCCGGTCGCGCAGGTCGGTGATCTCGACATTGATGGCGATCTTTCGCCCGCCGCTGAGCGGCTTGTAGTGCGCCCGGACGATCTCGCCGTCCTCGGTCTTGGCCTCGTAGGCCTCGCCCGAAAGATAGGCGTTGTAGAATTTCTGGACGATAGCCTCGCGCTGTTCCGGCGTCCCCTCCGGCCAATTGCGGGCTGTGGAGTTGCGCAGGGCGTCGAGATAGGTCGAGCCCTTCATGAGCTCGCCATAAAAGGTCGGGAATCGGCGCAGGGAGATGCTGTTGATCACCAGCACCCGCGCATCCTTATCGAGGATGGCGAAACCGTGCGGCAGGTTCTCGATCGCCTCGGCAAACAGGGGATCAAGGGCGATATCGTTATGCGCGGGCATGAGTGGGCACAGGTGGCAGCGCTAACCTTGGCGCGATGGCCACGCTCGCAACTCTCGATAAACACGGTCTAAATTCTCAGCCTATCCGGCTGCGGCAAACCGCCGCTATCTGGGCTGGGCCGCCGTGATGAGAATGGGGCGGTCAGGCTCGGCGCCGGCCATGATCGAGGCGTTGTTGGCTTCAACCTGGCTTACCGCAAGGGCGATGGCGCCGCCGCAGGCCAGGGCGGCGAGGGCGACGGCCAAGACCTTGCTCATTGAGGTTTTCCTCGTTCCCGCAGCGGTCACCCCCCGCCGTTGATACCAAGGTGCGCCGCATGCCGGCGTTCGGCGAGGTGCAGCGGCGCGCTGCCGTCCGGCGCCGCTGCATGCAACGGGGTGCAACCCGCCGCTTCCCTCCAAGCTATTGAATTCCTAGCGTTGTCCCGGCCAGCGGCGGTCGATGGGCAGGCGCGGATTGGCCGTAATCTTGACCGTAGCGCAGTGGTGATAGGTGAACTCGCCGTCGGCGTTCAGCCCATGCTCGGCCATCCACTGGATCACCTGCAGGGTGCAGCCGGTGCAGTTGATGTTGGGGACGGTGATGTCGGTCTCGAAGAAGCTGCCGGGTTCCGGCCGGCTGGTGTGCACGAAGAGGCCGTCGGCCAGCACGGGGGGCAGGGGATTGGGATCGATCTTGGCCGAGACAGAATAGGGGCCGCGTGGTGTCTCCCGGGTCACCGTCTCCGGGTCCTTCGGCAGTTCGCTGATATCGTTGACCGCCAGGGCCACCCGGTAATGGCCGGGGTGATAGATGGTCTCCTGGATCTTGATGTGCAGCTTTTCACCGCCGGTGACCTCGGTCACCGCATTGGTCGGCTTGCCTGGATCGGCGGTGGTGCCGCCGCAGGGGAATTTCTTCTGCGGATCGCCAAGCCTGTTCTGCTCCAGGGTCGGAACCGGCAGGACCAGGATGAAGTGGGCGAAGGCGGCGGCGGGAACGACCAGGGCGGCGGCGGCCAGGCCCCCGATCAGCAGCGGACGGGTGAAACGCATGGGTTAGACTCCTCAGGGCAAGCGCCGGTTCGTCCGGCTTAGCTTTAATCTAAGCCGTACGCACGAAAAGCCCGCTTGGATCAATGGCCACTTACTGGCTCGCGATCTGCCCCGGCATCTCGCAGTCCTGAGCGCTAGTGAAGTTCAGCTTGTCGTCCAGGCTCAGCAGGAAGGGGGCGGTGGTGACCGGGTCCTTGTTCGGCTGGGTGATGTGCAGGATGAAATTGGCGGGGTCCGCCAGCTCGCCCGGCGCGGTCTTGAAGGTCATGGCGATCATGTTCGCCCCCTGGGTGGCGTTGGAAAAGCCGGTCTGTTTCCAGATCGCATCGGAATAGTCGGCGCTGGCCTGTAGGGTCCCCGGCACGGCGAACTTGCCCTTCTCCTGCCAACGGCCGTGCTCTTCCTTGACCACCTTGTTGTTGTGATAGGTGGTCCGCGTCCAGGAGACGGTCAGGGTCCAGCTGCCGTAGAGGGAGCAGAGGCCGATGTCGGCGGGAAGCTGCGTCGCCCCGTCCGGCCGCTGCAGCAGGGCGCTCTGGAAGGTGCCGTTGCCGGGGGCGTTGTCGATCTTGGCGAAGATGGTGACCCCATCCTTGGTGTTCTGGGCCGCGACCCGGACCGCCGTGCCGGTGACGGGGTCCCTGAACACCGTCATCTCGGCGTCCTTGATCCGGCAGCGCATGGTCTGAGGACCGCGCCTGGGTGAGGTTCCCGGCCCCATGCCGCCCATGCCGCCGCCGGCCCCGCCGCCCAGGAGGCTGCTGGCCGCGCCGCGCGCGGCGGACGACAGGCGCTTGGAAAGCTCCGCGCCGGACCCGATCTCGCTGTTTTTGCCGACGGTGATGGGCTTGGCGAACTGGTTGATCGGGCAGGGCCGGCGGGGCGCGAGGCTCCGCCCGGTGGGAACCATGGGATCGGTGGGTGTGATGGTGGGCGTGATGGCGGTGGTGCGCACCTCCCGCGGCGGGGTGGGGCCGACCGGCGTCCCGGCGCTGAGGCCGACGGCGGGCAGGCGGTTGAGGTCGTCGACATCGTCAATAATGCTTTCCGGCGGGCGGCCGTCATTGGGTGTCAGGTCGGTCCCGGGGAACCGTCCTCGCAGGGAGGTGTCGACGAGCGGCAACCGCGAATTGGACGGCACAGCGCCGAAGGCGATGGCGGTCTCGCGCAGGCCCGAATAGTCGACGACCATGGGCGGCGCGTCTGATGGGCGATAGCCGAGCTCGTCGAAGTAGGTCTGCTGAATGAGGTCTATCTGAGTCTTGGTAAGCGGCTGGCTCGGGGGATCGCCGATGTCGTCGAGAATGCTCTCGGGCGGCGGGTTACCGGGGATGGCGACCTGCGTTGCCGCCCGGCACCCGGCCAGGGCGGCGAAGTCTATGCCATCGAGCATCGACCGCGAGCCCTCGAGCCTTTTCTTATAGTCCGCCCGCATCTGGCCGTACTCGGGCGAGGGCTGAAAGGTCCCTGGCGTAAAGGTCATGCCGCCGATCGCCAGGTCCAAGGCATCGCCCAGTTCCTCCTTGGCGTTGGCGAAGGTGGCGCTGTCACAGCCGGCCTGGGCGCGGCGCATCTTGGCGTCGAGGTCGCGCAATTCGGCGTTGTTGGCCTCAATGAAGCGTTGCAGGCCCGGCAAGCCGTTCGCCTGAAAGCCCGGCGTCGGGGCGGGCGTGGCCATCTGCGAGGCCGGGGGAAGCGGCCGGGTCAGCGGCGTCTGCGGGTTTGGCGCGTAGTCCGGCGGCGGGACGTTTACCTCGATCCGCGACAGGTCCGGCCCGGTGTTATTGAGATCGATGGGCCTTGGCGGCGGCGCGGCGGGCGCCAACCCCGGCTGCTGGACACCCGTCGCCACCTCGGTCCGGCCCGGACAGCGGGCGCTGGGGAAGGTCATGTCCTCGGTGATGGCCTGCAGGCCGGTAAGGGTCTTCTGCTGTTCCGACTTGTACCTGTCGTACTCGGCCGAGGGCGTTCCCGGCGGCAGCTTAAGCGCCCCCAGCGAGGTGTCGTAGGCCTCGAGCAGGTCCTGTTTGGCCTCGCCCCACGCGGCGTAGTCGCAACGGGCGACGGCGGCGTTCATCTTTGCCTCCGCCTCGCGGCGCGCCGCCTGCTGCAGTTCGAGGAAGCGCTGCAGGCCGGGAAGCCCGTTGGGGATGCTGGCTGGCGGGTCAGATCGCCTGGCGGGCGCGGGCGGGTCGTCGTCCCGCGCGCCCTGGGCGAAGGTGAAACCGATGTTCGGCGCGGGGGCCGCCGTCGGCGTCATGGCGGGAGGCGTCGACGCCTGCGCCGGCTCGGGCGGAAGCGGCCGTCCGTTGGGAAATCCGCTTGGCGTCTCCAACGGGCTTGGCAGGGTGTCCGCCACACGCGCGGGGACGGGGTTGGCCGAGCCCCGCGGCGGTTGCGGCATGAGGATCTGCGGCTGCTGCGCCTGGCGGCGGATCATATCCTCGATGGCCTGTTGCTGACGCTTCTCCACATCGGCGGCGGCCGGTTGTTCCGGCGCGCCGGCGACCTGCGGCAGGCCCAGACTGCAGGGGCTCTCGTCAAAGACCGCCTTATCCAGGGCCTGATATTCCTGGACGAGCCGATCCTGATAGTTGCGTTTTACCTCCAGCGCCCTTCCGGTTTCCCCCCGGTCGGCGCGCATGCTGTCGATGGCCTCGCCCAGGGTCTCGAGGAGCTCCTTGCGGGCGCCGGTGAAGCTGCTGCGGTCGCAGAGCCTTTGGGCGACCTGAAGCGAGGCTTGAAGGCGCCTGCGGTCCAGATCCGTTGCTTCGATGAAGCGCTGCAGGCCGTTGAGACCCGTGGGGTCGCCGCCCTGGGCTGAGGCCTGTTGCGTGTTGGCCGTCCGCGGCGCCCCACGGTCCTGGCCCTCAGTCGTCGGCGCCGGAAAATAGTCTCCGCCGCCGGCCGGTCTGGCCGGCGGCGGGGGGCTGGACTGGCCGGAGGCGGCGCGCGCCCGATCCTGCCGCTCGGTGGTGGGCGCCGGATAGTATTCGCCTGTGGCCGGCGGCGGCGGCGAGGCGGTGGGGGGTCTGGCCGGCGCCGCC
>DGYN01000043.1 GCA_002398405.1 Caulobacteraceae bacterium UBA5005 | reverse complement strand
ACCGTGCCGTCGGCGGCCAGCCACAGGCGGTCGGCCACAAGCTCCATCAGCGAGCGATCGTGGGTGATCAAGATCACCGCGCCCTCGTAGTCGTTCAGCGCGTCCAGCAGGGCGCGACGGCTGTCGATGTCCAGGTGGTTGGTCGGCTCGTCGAGGATGAGCATGTGCGGCGCATCCATCGCCACCAGGTTCAGGAGGAGCCGCGCCCGCTCGCCGCCGGAGAGGTTGGCGACGGTGGTTTCCTGCTTGTCGAAGCCGAGGCCAAACTGCGCCAGGCGCGAGCGGCGCGAGCTTTCCGAAGCGTCGGGCAATTCGCGGCGGATGATCTCGAGCGGCGTGTCGGCCGGATCCATGGCCTCGATCTGGTGCTGGTGGAACCAGCCGATCTTCATTTTCTTGTCGCGGTGGAACTCGCCGCTGTCGACGTCGAGGGCGCCGGCCATAAGCTTGGCGAAGGTCGACTTGCCGGCCCCGTTGACGCCCAGAAGTCCGATACGGTCGTCGATATCCATGCGCAGGCCGAGGTTCCGAAGGACCGGCGGGCCGCCATAGCTGACCACCGCCTTGTCGAGCCGGATCAGGGGCGGCGGCAAGGGGCGCTTGGGGGAGGGTAGGGTGAAGGGGGCGACCCGTTCTTCCATCGGGGTGGAGATCGGCTCCATCTTGGCCAGGCGCTTCATCCGCGACTGAGCCTGGGTGGCCTTGGAGGCCTTGGCCTTGAAGCGGTCGATGAAGGATTGCAGGTGCGCGCGCTCGGCATCCTGCTTGGCGCGGTTGGCGGCCAGGAGACGCAGGTTCTCGGCCCGGCGCTTTTCGAAGTCGTCGTAGCCGCCGGTGTAGAGGGTCAGCTTCTTTTCCGAGATGTGCAGGATGTGGTCGCAGGAGTTGTTCAAAAGCTCCCGGTCGTGGCTGATGATCAGGGCGGTGTGGGGATATTTCTTAAGCCGCGCCTCCAGCCAAAGCGCGCCTTCCAGGTCGAGATAGTTGGTCGGCTCGTCGAGCAGCATCAGCTCGGGTTCGGCGAACAGGGCGGCGGCCAGCGCCACCCGCATCCGCCAGCCGCCGGAAAACTCCGACATGGGGCGGGCCAGATCCGGCTGGCTGAAACCAAGGCCGGCCAGGATTTCCGCCGCCTTGGACGGCGCGGCGTCGGCGTCGATCTCGATCAGCCGGGTATAGATATCGCCCATATGCTCGGGATCGGCGGTCTCCAGGCTGTCGAGCAGGGACTGGCGCTCGGTGTCGGCCGCCAGGATGGTGTCGATGAGGGAGACCGGCGTCGCCGGGTGTTCCTGATCCACCGAGGAAATGCGCGCGGCCTTGGGCCAGGTGATCTCGCCGCCTCCCTCGTGGAGCTGACCGAGGATCAGTTTGAACAGGGTCGACTTGCCGATGCCATTCCTACCCACGAGCCCGACTTTGGCGCCCACAGGCAGGGTGACGCTCGCGCGGTCGAAAAACCGGCGGCCCCAGGAGTCGAAAGTGAGTTCAGATATGTTCAGCAACGGGTTTGACCTTGGAAGGGGCCCGGCTATAAGCCGCCCACTCCAGAATTCAAACCCAAAGAAAGCCTGACCTTCTCATGACTGAGCGCACCTTTTCGATCATTAAGCCGGACGCCACCGAGCGGAACCTCACCGGCCAGGTCAACGCCCTCATCGAAGGCGCGGGTCTGCGCATCGTCGCCCAGAAGCGCATCAAGATGAGCCGCGCCCAGGCCGAGGAATTCTACGGCGTCCACAAGGAGCGCCCTTTCTTCGGCGAACTGGTGGAATTCATGACCCGCAGCCCGGTTGTGGTGCAGGTCCTTGAAGCCGACAACGCCGTGGCCCGCTACCGCGAAGTCATGGGCGCGACCAACCCGGAACAGGCGGCCGAAGGCACCATCCGCAAGGCCGTCGCCAAGTCGGTCGGCGAAAACTCCGTGCATGGCTCGGACAGCCAGGACAACGCCAAGATCGAAATCGCGCAGTTCTTCACCGACGACGAGATCGTCGGGTAGCACTGAGATTAGGGGTTAGCCCTGAGAGTAGCGGTTATCGGCGCCTTCTCCCCTCGGGAGAAGGTGTCAGCGCAAGCTGACGGATGAGGGGAAGCTCAGGCGCTAAGGCGTCCTGGCGCCGGCCTACTTTCAAGCACCGGAGCCGCCCCTCATCCGACCTCCTTCGGAGGCCACCTTCTCCCGAGGGGAGAAGGAACGTTGCTCACGTCCGTCCTTTCACGCTCAAGCTTTCGCGTTAGTCTCGCCGCCGTGCATCCATCCGCCTGACCGGCGGCGTCCGGCTTTTGGATGCGCGCACTGTGCGCAGCGAAAGGGTTACGGATGAGCGGCGAAGTCCCGGATATGTTCTGGTTTCTGTTCTGGATTTTCCTCGCGCTGCTTTGCGCGTGGATGGCCTGGCAGGGCGGCAAAAGTGCGCATGAACAGCGTATGCGCGCGCTCGATATCATGAAGATGTACGCCGAGAAGGGTATCGAGCCCCCGGCGTCGCTCAATGATCCGAATTTCACGCCGACCTCGCCGCCGGCCCCGCCGACCCCCGGCTCGAAGCGCTGGAAGACGCCGAAGACCTTTGATGAGCTAATGCACAAGTTCGGGTCCAGCGTGTTCTTCGCCGGCGTCATGGGCGGGCTTGCCTGGTGGCGGATCGATGTCGGCGGACCGCAATGGGCGATCTATGTGACGGTGATCCTGGCGATCGTCTCGGGAGTCGGCGCCGTTGGATCGCTGATCGGCGCCGTTGCCACCGCCGTCGCGGGAGCGATCGCCAATCACCCGGGCACGGGTGACGATGGACGAGGATGACGCCGCGCTCCTGGCGGCGGTCTGCGAGGGTTCGGACCGGGCGTTCAACACCCTCATCGACCGGCATCAGCAAGCCGTCCGCACCTTCCTTAGGGGAGTGGCGGCCGGCCCTGAGGACGCCGAGGACTTCGCCCAGGAGACCTTCCTGGCGATGTGGAAGCACGCCCGCTCCTATAAGGGCGGCGGCAGCGTCCGCTCGTGGCTGTTTTCCATCGCCTGGCGCAAGGCGATGGACTCGCGCCGGCGGTGGTTCCGCAGTCAGCGGCGGGACACCGCCTATCACGAAATGGCTCCCGCCGATCTGGACCGGGGAACCGCGCCGGAGGATTTTCTGGCCCTGCGGCAGGCGCTTGGCGCCCTGTCGTTGGAACAGAAGGCCGCAGTCATGCTATGCTTGGGCTGCGGCCTGTCGCACAGTGAGGCCGCGGACGCCCTGGGAACGCCCCTGGGCACGGTGAAGTCGCATGTGCTGCGTGGCCGGGAACGGTTGCGCGAAGCGTTTGGAGAGGATGCATGAGCGAGCCGGAGGAGGAGCGTTTCGCCGATCTCGTGCGCCGTCAGGCGCCGCCCGCGCGCGACCCCATGTTCCGCATCCAGGTCCTTGAGCGGCGCGAGAACGAGCAGTTCCGCAGCCGGTCCTATCTGTATCTGGCGGGCGCCGGGGCCGTGTTGGTGCTGGCGGCGGTCGCGATTTTCCTGCGGCCTGACAGCCTGGGGGACATCGGCGTCCTGATCGCGGTGGCTATCGCCGTTGCGGGTTGCTTGTTCTACGGGCCGGCCCTGTCGCGCCGTCTGGGCGACCTGAGGCGCCAATACCTCAAGATCTGACCCTCGCGCCTCAAGGCCAAGCTTCCCCTCGCAACCGGCCCCAGTCGTCTCTAAGTTTAGGGAGTCTGCATCCACCCGCCCGGCCGGCGGGAACTAGCAGACGAGGCAAGACGCCTTCGGGGAGCTTTTCGCATGACCGCACGTCTCATCACCATCGCCTGCGCCGCGGCGGCGCTTCTCTGTGGAGCGGCGCTCGCGCAGACACCTGCGCCCCCGCCGGCGGCTGCGAAGTCCGCCCCTGTTTATGTCCCTACCTCGCTCGCCGTGGACAAGGACACCCCGCGCGGCGCGGACGGAAAGCCAGACCTGGGGGGCTTTTGGGAGAGCCCCTATATCGGCGGCCTGGTCAGCATCCCCTTCGTGACCCCGGCCAGCCTGGTCATCACCGACGCGCAATCCAAGACGGCGCACCAGACCATGATGAACGCCATGGCCTCGCTTCCCGCGCTCTCGCTTGATCCTGAGATTGTCCAACTGATTGCCGACACCCACGGGTTTCCCGTGGTTCGCGGTCAGCGGCGGTCGCGCCTGCTGGTGTTGCCGGCCGATGGCAAGATGCCCATCACGGCCGCGGCCAATGCTGAGATAGCGAAGGCCGGGGTCGAGCTGATGAGCCTGGGCAAGACCGACAACCCCGAGGAACGCCCGGGGGCGGAGCGCTGCATCGACATGTCCAGCGCCCCGCCCATGCAGGCGCCCAACGCTTTCGGGGGCATGCAGATCGTTCAGACCAAGAGCCACCTGGCGCTGGTCAATGACGGCAGCGGCGATGCCCGCATCATCCCCTTTAGCAAGGTCCATGGCCCGGCGGAGTTGGGGCAGCCTTTCGGCGACTCCATCGCCTGGTGGGAGGGCGACACCCTGGTCATCGAGACGGTCGCAGCCCCCGCCAGCAAACGCCTGCGGGTCACGGCGTTCGGCGGCGGGCTGGTGGTCAACAACGACGCCAAGGTGATTGAGCGCATCACCCGCGTGAGCCGGCAGGAGGTGATCTATCAGTTCACGGTGGAGGACCCGAAGGTCTACACCGCGCCCTGGCTTGGCGAGTTTTCGATGTACCGGTCTGACTACGCGCACGCCTCCGGCGCCTGCCATGAGGCCAACTACGCCATGGCCAACATCCTTTCCGGCGCCCGCTACGAAGACAGGTTCCCGCCGGTGGCCTGGGACGCGAACATCAGCGCGACCGTGGGCGACGTGCGCTGGACCAACGCCACGAAGTCGGCGGCCGAGGCCCGCTCCTGGGCGGTGCTGGCCAGGAAGGACGCCTCCGGACAAGGCCGCGTGGCGCTGCGTATCGAGCGCGCCTATCCCACATCAGTGAGCGGAGCGCTGCCGAGCCTTTCGGAGATGAATGTGTTCGCCGTGGATTGCACCGGTCAGCGGCTGAAGATGCTTTCCCTGACCACCTATGCGGCCCGCAATCTTGGCGGTGAGAAATCCGAACGGCCGCCCACCGGCGACTGGGTGGCGGCGGCGAACCGCCCGAACCTTGCGGCGGGCGTCCGGGAGGCCTGCGCCTAGCTACCTCCCCCGCGAAGCGG
>DGYN01000066.1:47445-63027 GCA_002398405.1 Caulobacteraceae bacterium UBA5005 | reverse complement strand
TGGTGGAGCAACCATGTTCAGGTTGTTCGGGTCTTCAGCCAGGGCTGCTGTCTTGTCAGTACGAGGTTGGCGGCCTCGACGAGCTTTCGCATGACAGCGACGATGGCGAGTTTAGCGGGCTTTCCGCGGGCGACCAGCCGTTCGGCGAAGGCTTTCAAGGCCGGGTCGCATCGGCGCGCGGCGAGGGCCGCGAGGTACAGCATGCGCCGGGGCCTGGCCCTGCCGCCGGCGATGAAGCGCATGCCTTTGAGCTGCCCGGAGTCACGGTCGAAGGGCGCGACGCCGATAAGGGACGCGGCCTGTCCACGCTTCATGGCGCCCAGTTCGGGCATCCGGATCAGCAGGCTAAGCGCCACGATGGGCCCGACCCCAGGCAAGCTGATGAGCAGGCGCAGACGCTCCAGCAGATCCGGCTGGCCACGGACGCGGGCCATGAGGTCGGCGGCCAGCTTCGCCTTGGCGCGCTCGAGAGCCCGGATCTGGGATCGTATGAGGGCGGCGACATCCTTGAGCCGCACCGTCTCCAGAAAGGTCTTCATCTCCGCTGCCTGGTCGGTGACCTGCTCGTACGCCGTCAGCCGCTCGGCAAGCTCTTGCAGGCGCGGGTCCTGCGCCGCCCTGACCGCATCCACCTGGGCCGTGGCCGCCGCGATCAGCTGCGCATCCTGCCGGTCGTTCTTGGCCCGGCGCCGCTTCAGCTTGCCATACAGCCGCACCTCCAGCGGCTGGTGGACCACGACCTCAAGACCGGCCGCATCGCCCGCCGCGCGCAGGTCTTTCTCATACCCGCCCGTGGCCTCCATCCCGACCCGGCCGACATCACGGGCTGCCAGCCAACTCATCAGCTCCAAGATGCCCACCGCCGTGTTGGCGACCCGCACCTCATCGTCCCGTCCATGCACCGCCGCATCCAGCCAGCCCTTGCCGACATCGACGCCGGCCACCGCCGTGTTAGACTTCACTCGTTCCATCGACCCATCCTTGTGGCTTCGGACCCTATCGTCCCTGCAACCATCCGGGTCTGTGGAATGCCGATGGCGATCCAGCTCCACCACAGCCCAACGGCTCAGGGGGCGACGATCCCTCCACCGGCCATCCGCCTGGCGGCGCCTACCGCCAGGCGGACGTCCCGGAAGGATACCTTCCTACGAGAATCTCGACAGACAAGGGGGCGGGCGGCAAGCGCCGGTGCGTGGGGCTCGCCCCCTCCACCCCGCTGCGCTACGCTACGCGCGGTCCCCCTCCCGCCGCTTCGCGGGGGAGATAGTCGCCCGAGGCCCCCATGACCCACCGCGTCTTCAAGATGAGCGTCGCCAGCGTCTACGTGCACTACCTCGCCAAGGCGGCGAAGAAGGGCCGCGGCAAGGACGAGGTCGATGAGGTCATCCGCTGGCTGACCGGCTTTTCGCAAGGCGAGCTCGAGCACCACCTGACCGCCAAAACCAGCTTCGAGGACTTCTTCGCCGCCGCCCCGCGCCTCAACCCCAACCGGTCGCAGATCAAAGGCGTGATCTGCGGCGTGCGCATCGAAGAGATCGAAGACCCCCTGATGCGAGAACTCCGTTACCTCGACAAGCTGGTCGAGGAAGTGCGGCAAGGCAGGCCGATGGAAAAGATTTTGCGGGGATAGAGGCAGCCTTGCAGCTATCCTCCACCCATGAGCGGCCACGATGCGTCAGAACTGCGTACGAGCTATGATGCGGCTTTCATCCATCCCTTTGCCGACCATTCCTGGGAATCGAAGCGGGGAAGATCGTTCTGGATCGAACTGGAGATTCTCCAGGACAGGTTGGCCGGACCACTTTGGAGCATCGTAAATTACGGAGGTTGCGCCTACGTCTATGCCCGCGAGGACGCATATTTCACCGGCGTCAGCGATCCCGCGACGCTCCAGGCTCGTCTAGACGACTCGCATGGCCAACTCGTCGCACATTTGGGTCGATTTGTTCCTACATCACTGGCGGAAGAGAAGGACCTCTTATCTATGCGACGGTTCGCAGCACAGATGTGGGCGGTGGCTGAAAAGGCCATCGCGATTGAAGAGACGCGCTGGAAAGATTCTAAACCGGATAGCTAAGGCCTAAGCCGCCGCCGTCTCCACGCCCGCCTCGCCCAGCCAATCCAGGATCTTCTGCTTGGGCAAAGCCCCGACCTTGACGTCCTTCATCTGGCCGTCCTTGAACAGGATCATGGTCGGGATGCCGCGCACGGCGTAGCGGCCGGAGATCTCCGGATAGTCCTCGATATTGACCTTGGCGACGGTCAGCTTGCCGGCCAGTTCCTCGCTGATCTGCTCCAGCGCCGGCGCGATCTGCTTGCAGGGGCCGCACCATTCCGCCCAGAAGTCGACGAGGACGGGGGTCCCGGCCTGCAGGACGTCGGCTTCGAAGCTGTCGGTGGTGACTTGAACGGTCGCCATGGGGAGACTCTCCTAATTCTCTGGTCCAATAGCTAAGCGGTGAGGGCCAGCTCCGCCAGCGCCTCGATGAGCAAGTTTTCTGGAACGGGCATCAGCTTAGGTCCATCGGTCCATACCAGCGCCGCCTCGACCCGGCGGCCAGGGAAGGCCTGGCGCAGCACGGCGACATAGGCGGCCATCTGCATCAGATACGCGCGATCAGCCTCTTCGATCCGGGCGGGCGCCGGGCGGTTGGTCTTGAAATCGATGACCAGCACCCGCTCGGGCTCCACCACCAGCCGGTCGATCCGTCCGCCGATGGCGAGGCCTGGCGGCAAAGTGTCCGCTTCCCCGGCTGCCGCCACCTCAGCCCGCGACCCCGGCCCGAACACCGCCGAAAAGCGCGGATCGTCGAGCACCCCAAGGGCCGCGGCCGCCATCTCGGCCCGCTGGTCGTCGGTGAGGCCAGGCTCCCGGGACAACAGCGCCCCAGCGCCCGCCGCCCGCGCCCCCGGCTCCACGTCCGGCAACAGCTGCAACAGCCGGTGGATGATCGTGCCGCGCCGGAAGCGGCCCAATCCCTTGCCCCCGTCCAGAGGGGAGACCGCCGTATCGCTCGCCGTTTCCGCCAGGGCCGAGGGTGACAGATAGCGCAGCCCAGCCGCCTCCGCCGCTGGCGGCGTGGCGAGCCAGGCGGGCAGAGGGGCCGGCGCGGCGAGCGGCGCCGTCGTCCTCAGGGCAGGGAGAGGATCGTGGCCATAGCGGCGGAAGGCCCGCCCGTTGTCGTCCAGCGCGCGGACGCTTTCTCCCAACTGATCCAGGGCCGCCGTCGCCGCCCCGTACCAGCCGCCGATATTCTCAAGCTTCGCGTTGTGCGCGACCCGGCCGCAGAGGATCAGCCGGTCGCGGGCGCGGGTCAGGGCCACATAGAACAGACGGTAGCGTTCATCCTCCTCCGCCGCCTGCCGCGCCGTGCGGGCCGCCTCCGACGCCGTGCAGTCATCCCCGGCGCGCGGCGCCCACAGGAAGCCCCCCTCCTGCGTCTTCAACAGCGCGCCGCTCCGCGCGCCCCGCGTCAGGGTCATCTCCGGCAGGAAGACGATCGGCGCCTCCAGCCCCTTGGCCCCGTGGGCGGTCATCACCCGCACTTCGCCTCGGCTGACGTCCATCTCCCGCTTCACGGTGATGTCCAGGCCGCAAAGCTCGGCGGCCAGGGTCTCCAGGTCGCGCGCCCCGCGCCCCTCGGCGGCCAGGACCTGGGCCAGGAATTCATCGACCGCATCCGCCGCCTCATGCCCCAGGCGCCCGAGCATCTTGAGCCGTCCCGACCGTCCCTCGCCATCCAGCCGCGCCAGGATGCGCTGGTAGAAATCGAACGGCCGCCGGATCTTGGCGTCGGTTAAGACCCCCTCCAGGAAGGCATAGGCCCGCGCCCATTCCGGCCGCTCGGCGGCGCGGCGTTTGAGCCACGGCCAGAGCTTTTCCTCCCGGCCGTGGGCCAGGGCATAGAGGCTGTCGTCGTCGAGGCCGATGAGCGGGCTCTTGAGCAGCGCCGCCAGGGTCAGCTCATCGCGCGGATGCAATGCAAACCGCGCCAGGGCCAAAAGGTCGTCGAAAGCGATGTGGGCCGACAGGGCCAGCCGGTCAGCTCCCGCCACCGGAATGCCCCGCCGCTTCAAGGCCCGCAGGATCTCCTCGAACAAGACGCCCCGCCGCCGCACCAGGATCAAAACATCGCCGTATCCCGCCGCCCGTGGATGGCCCTTTTCGAACACCGCATCGCCCCGCGCGACCAGGGCCTCGATCTCGCCGGCGATCCGCTCGGCCAGCCGGTAGTTGGCGCTCCTCTCGCTGACCACATCCAACGGCAGGTCCCAGGCCTCCCGGTCATCCTCCCTTGTCTCCCGCTCCGGCTCCCACAGATCGACGCAGCCCTTCTCGCCGTGGCGGGTCAGGTCGTGGATCACCGGCGCCGGATTGTCCGCCTGGACGGCGGCGCGCAGCGGGGCAGGGGTGAACACCGTGTCGACGAAGGACAGCACCTCGGCGGTCGAGCGCCAGCTCTCCTTCAGCGGCACGCGGGGGCCCTCACGGCCCTGGGCGGCGATCAGGGCGATATAGCGTTCGGTCTCGGCCTGCAGGCGGCGGGGGTCCGCCCCCTGAAAGGAATAGATCGACTGCTTTTCGTCCCCGACCACGAACAGGGTCCGCTCCACTGACCGGTGCGACGGCCGCCCGGCTCCGGAAAAGAACTCACCGGTCAGTCCCTCCAGGATCAGCCACTGGTCCGGCGCGGTGTCCTGCGCCTCGTCCAGCAGGATGTGGTCGATGCCCCCGTCCAGCTTGTAGAGCACCCAGGCGGCGGCTGGCGCATCGCGCAGCAGCTCGCAGGTCTTCTTCACCAGGTCGGCGAAATCCAGCACGCCCCGCCAGCGCTTCTCGGCCTCATAAAGCTGCGCATAGAGGTGGGCGAGCGCCAGGGCGTGGCCGGTGTCCCGCGCGATATTCGCCGCCCGCACCCGCTGGCGGGCCTCCTCCAGGCTTTCCTGGTCGAACAGCAGGGCGGCCTTGAGGTCCTGGCGCAGGGCCAGGGTCGCCGACTTGGTGAAAACCACCGCCGGAGTGCCGCGCCCGCCTTCGGTGAACATCGCCGCCAGCGCTCCCTCGAAGGTCGGAGCCGCGGCGACCGCCAACAGGGCCTGCGCGCATTTCAGGTCCTTGTTCGCGCCGATCAGGTGCGCCGCGGCCTCCCGCCAGGCGGTCAGGTCCAGCCGGCCAAGGGCATGGTCCGCCAGGGCCTCAGGGTCCTCCGGCCGCGAAAACCCGCACACCCGCCAGACGTCGGCCACCGCGCCCGCAAGGCCGCCTTGCGCCTCGATATAGGCGGAGATCGCCCCGCGCTCGGCCTCGAAGGTCGCGAACATCGCCTGGAAGGACTGGAAATCCAGGGCCACGGAAAACCGGCTGTAGGCTTCGGAGAGCGCCGGGCTTCCTCCCGCCAGCACCGCATGGGCGACCTCGGCCCGCGCCGCGGCGGCGATCGATGCGGCGGCGGCATCGTCCACCACCTTGAAGGTCGGCGCGATTCCGGCCTCCAGGGGGAAGCGCCGCAAGAGCCGCTCGCAGAAGGCGTGGATGGTCTGGATCTTCAGCCCGCCCGGCGTCTCCAAGGCCTTGGCGAACAGCCGCCTCGCCTCCGACAGGGCCTCGCGGTCGTCCGGATAGACCCGCTTGCCGGTCAGCTCCGACAGGGTCTCGGCGAGGTCCGCGTCCACCGCCACCGCCCATCCGCCCAGCTTTTCGTAAAGGCGCCGCTGCATCTCCGCCGCCGCCGCCTTGGTATAGGTGACGCAGAGGATCGCCCCGGGCTCCGCCTTCTCCAGCAGCAGCCGCGCGGTGCGGTCGATCAGGGTCTTGGTCTTGCCCGACCCGGCGTTGGCGGTGACGAAGGCCGAATGTCTCGGATCGGCGGCGGTGCGCTGCGAGGTGCTCATTCGCCCCCCTCGTCATCGCCGCTGGTGGACCACTCGAACACACGCGCCAGGTGGTCATAGTCCCCCGCATAGGCCTTCACGAACTGCGGGGCCGTGCGTGACAGGTACGGCGCATTCAGATCGTCATAACGCTCGATCAGCCGGATCAACCCCTCCAGCGCCGCATCGGCCTTGGTCTTGCCGTCCACCGCCTCGACCCGCACCTCCTCGCGGCCCGCGGGCTTCCTGCCCGTGACCTCGATATAGGTCATCTCCCCAGGCGTCAGCCGCCGGGAAATCCCCTCGAACCGTCCATAGGCCAGGATGGCGGCGGTCAGGGTCAGCTGCGGCGAAAACCCCGTCTCGACCATCTTCTTCGACGGCGCCTTGCCGGTCTTGTAGTCGAGGATGTGCCCCGCCCCGCCCACGGTGATCTCGATGCGGTCGGTCTTGGCGGTCAGCTCGAACGGCTTGCCGCCGATCTCGAGGGTCAGGGCGCCCTTCTGTTCGACGGCGATCGTCACCCCGCCCGCCCGCCGCCGGACCTCCATCTCCGCCACCCAGGCCGCCGCCTCGCGGGCCAGGGCCTGTTCGCGCGCCAGGGCCGCCTTGGGGATGCCGGCATCGTTCAGGGCCTCGAGATACAGCCGCTCAAAGATGGCCGCGCTGTCCTCGGGAAGCTCGCCCGGATAGCGCTTGGCGAAGGTCTCGAACGCCGCGTGGATCGCGGTCCCCCGCGCCCTTGCGTCCACCGGCTCATCCGGCCGGTCCAAAGAGAACAGCTTGAGGATATCCCGCGCCCAAACCGCATAGGGATCGCGCACCAGAGTCTCGACCCGCGTCACCGCCAGCTTGCGCGGCCGGTGCTCGACCGGGGGTCTGGGGGCGGGGCGCGGCGCCGCCTGCGGCTTTCCGGGATCGTCCAGGGCCCTGACCCAGTCCAGCACCTCCGGCCGCCCGGGCAGGGGAAGGTCCGCCCCCTTGGCCAGGGTCTCAAGCCGCCAAAGCCAGCGCGACCTGACCGACGGCTGGCCGCCCCGCCGCTCCGTATGCAGCAGGATGACCTCCGGCGCGCAGGCCGCCTGGGCGAAGTCGTGAGCCGCCAGCCCGATGCGCCGCTCCGGCGCCGGCAGGCCGATCTCCTTCCTCATCGGCCGCGACAGGAAGGGATCGGTGGGCGCGTCCGGCGGCCACACCCCTTCCTCCAGCCCCGCCAGGATCAGCCGGTCGGCGCCAATCATCCGGCCCTCCAGGGCGCCCAGGATCTGGATCCGCCCGCGGCTTGGTCCTCCGAGCCGCACCGTTTCACCGGCCAGCAGCCGCTCGATCAGCACCAGGAAGGCGCGAGGGCCGACCTTGGGCAACACATCGCCCCCCTCGATCAGTTCCCCGATCAGGCGCGACGCCGCCTCGCCCCCTGTTCCGGCCCACAGCCGCGAGGTTTCCGCCAGGGTCTCCAGCGTCAGCACCAGGCCATAGGCCGCCGCCGCCGGGCTCGTCTCGCCGTCCACAAACGGGGCAGCCCCATGGGCCAGAGCCGCTTGCAGCGCCGACGCCAGGGCCGGGTCGACCTTCTCCGCCTCGATGCGCGCAAAGATTTCCGCAACGTCCCTGGGCCTTGGCCCACGCAGCACCTTCTCCTCCAGGGCGGCGAGATCGCCTTGAAGCCTCACCAGCGGATGCTTGAGGATGGCCAGCAGGGTCACCGGGTCCGCCGGGTCCAGGGCCGCCCGCGCCGCCAGCGCGATCAGCACCCCCGCCGGGCAATCAGCCAGCGGCGATCCCGCCGACGAATCCACGCCGATGTCCCACCGGGCCAGCCTTGCCGACACCCGCCGCGCCAGAGCCTGGTCCGGGGTGATCAGGGCGGCCGTCTTGCCCGGCGTCTCCAGGGCCTCGCGCAGCAGGACGGCGCACACCGCCGCGGCTTCCTCCTCGGTCCGCGCCGTGACGGTGGAAAGCCCGGCCAGCCCCGCCGCGATCGGATCGACCCCTTCACCGGCCGCCTCGGCCCGCAGCTTCTCGATCTGCGCCCGCCAGTCGGCGGTGGCGAGGGCCGGTCTCAGCGCCTCATTGATCACCCGCCGCCGCCAGCGCCCAGCCGCGTCGGGCGCCGGCCGCCACTCCCGCACCGCGCCCCGCGAAATTCCGGCCCGTTCCAAGAGCCGCTTCATCGCCCCCTGCGGATGCTGCTCGTCGACCTTGTCCCAGGCGTCCTGCGCCAAGGCCTCGTCCAGCCCTGGCAGCACCACCGCCCCCTGCCGCAGGTTCGCGACCGCGATCAGCACATCGGCCGTCGCCTTGGTCGAGCCCGTCGACCCCGCCGCGATGACCACCCCGCCCGGGTCCTTGTCCGCCCACTTGGCCGCCAGCCGCCGCAGCAGCCGGACCTCCCGCTGGCGGATATCGAGCAGGCCCAGCGCTTCCAGGCGCTTCGGCCAAAGATCGACGGCCAGGGCCAGAAAGCCCGCCGAAACCTGCCAATGCTCGGCGAACTCACCCCCCGCCAGGGCCGCGATCATGCCGCGCTCTTCGACCTCCTCGATCTCCAGGCTGTCGAAGAACGCCCCCAGCGCCTCGCCCAGCTCCAGGGCCGCCGCCGCGTCCAGGTGGCGCTTCAGCTGCGGTCCATGCTCGGCCGCCAGCCGCGCCAGCTCGAACCTTCGCCGGTGCGCCGAAATGGCGGGCAAAAGGTCCAGCGCCAGATCCCCCGGCTCGAACGGCGGCTCGCCCTCCTCCAGGTCCCCCAGCGCCCGGATCTGCGGCAGCAGCACCGCCTTCCTTCCCGTCGCGGCGACAAAGGCCTGGCTCAGCGACCGCGCCGCCCGCCGGTTCGGCACCAGCACCACGGCGTCGGCCAGGACGTCGGGCCCAAGGTCCAGCAGCGCATCCGACAACCCCATCGCCAGGTCGTCGAGAAAGGGCCGGTTGGCCGGGATGCTGAACCAGCGGGGGCCGGCCTCAGCAAACGGGTTCATGTCAGACGCGCTTCCGCATAGGCCTTGCCGGCCGGATCGGAGACGTGGATCACCTCCCCATCCATCACCGCGCCGAACAGCCGCCCCTCGGCGGACAGCCGCTTCCAGATCGGCAGGATCGAAAACGCCCCGGCCTGGCCGGTGACCAGTTCCGGCTTCAGGATCTGAAAGCCGATGTTGTTGTAGGGGGGCAGGGGGTCTGGCGAATTGGAATGGGTCAGCCTGCCCGCCTCATCTCGGACAAACCCCTCCGGCCGCTCATAGCCGTAGCAGGCGGCCCTTGGCGCCAGCAGGATCAGGATATCCATCACCTTGGGGTCCCATGCCTCGACCAGGGACTGCAGCGCCGGCGTCTTCCCCTCGATCCAGACGTTATCGATATTGGCGACGATGATCGGCTCGGTCCCCAGATACGGCCCCGCCAAGGCGATCCCGCCGCCCGAATCCAGCAACCCCGCCCGCTCGTCCGAGATCACAACCTTGGGCGAAGTCCGCGCGCCCAGGTGGGCCTCCATCTGCTCGGCGAAATGGTGCACATTGACCACCGCCCGCTCGACGCCGGCGTCCCCAAGCCGGTCCAGGGTGTGGTCGATCAGGGCCTTCCCCGCCACATCGATCAGCGCCTTGGGCCGATCGTTGGTCAGCGGCCGCATCCGCGTCCCCATGCCCGCGGCCAGCACCATCGCGGTCTTCGGCGTCATCCGCGGACCTCTTTGGGCACATGGCGGTCGAACCAGCCGGAGACCCCCGCCAGGGCCGGATGCCTAAGGTTGGCGTCCAGGTGCCGCCACATCCTGGGCAGGAACTCCGCGTACTTCGGCTTTTTGTCCCGGGTGATCAGCCGCGAGAAGATGCCGATGATCCGCGCCTCGTTCATGGCCGCCAGCGCCGTGTAGTCCTCCATGAAGGCGGAGGCATCCACCTCGGGCCGGAGGTCGAAATAGTGCGACAGGGCCTTGGCCTCCATGGCGGGTGACACGTCCCGCCGCGCATCCTGCAAAAGGGAATGCAGGTCCCACGACGGATGCCCCACCACGCAGTCCTGGAAATCCACCATCCCGACCCTGGCGACCCCGCGCCGCTTGGGCAGCCAGATCAGGTTCTCGGCGTGATAGTCGCGGTGGGTGAATACCCCCGCGCCCTTCTCCGCCCGCTGCTGCAGGGGCCGCCACAGCCCCGCCCACTCCGCCATCGCCCCCTGGTCGATGACCACGCGGGGATCGAGCTTGGGCAGCCACTCGACGAACAGGTCCGCCCCGGTCCTCAGCGCCAGGGCGTCATAGGTCAGCATCGGCCAGCGCACGTCGTCCTCGCCGATATAGAGCGGCGGGGTCTCCGCATGCAGCTCCGCCAGCGCCTCGATCGCCGTCAGGTACAGAGTCTCCTCGTCCCCGCCGTCCTTCAACAGATGGGCGTAAAGCCCCGCGCCCAGATCCTCGACCACCGCCAGGCCCAGGCCGACGTCATAGGCCAGCACCTCCGGCGCCGAAAAACCCCGCGACCGCAGGAACTGCGCCGCCGCCACGAAGGCGTCGGTCCGCGACGCCGATAGCCTGGCCATGGCGTTGTATCCGGCGGACAGCCGCTCGAACTCGCTCGCCTTGGGATCGGGCGACGCCGCCTCCTCGACCAGGGGCGCGTTCATCAGGATCAGCGGCGGGCCATCGTCAAAATGCAGCCGCTCATAGCTGCGCGTCGAGGCGTCGCCCGGCAGGCGCTCGCGCCGCGCATCGCCAAACCCGTTGTCGGACAAAAACGCCCCGACCACCTCTTCGCGTTCAGACGCCAAGCGCTCGTCCCTCGAAACTGCCGCGCGGATGCAGGCGCGCCAGGCGCCCCTCTCCGGCCATCTCGATCTCTATATCGAGTCGGTTCGAGGGCAGCCGCCCCGCAAGCCGCTCGGGCCATTCGATCAGAACCACCCCGTCCTCGATGGCGTCGTCCAGCCCCAGCTCAAACGCCTCATCCGCCGTCTTCAACCGGTAGAGATCGAAGTGCGCGATCGGAAATCCATCCGTCTCATAGGTCTGCACCAGGGTAAAGGTCGGGCTCGGAACCTCCTGGCCCGGATGGGTCAGCGCCCGGATCAGGGCCCGCGCCAGGGTCGACTTCCCGGCCCCCAGCGGCCCCCAGAGGCACACCGCGTCCCCATGCTGCAGGCAGGCGGCAAGCGCGGCGCCGAGCGCAATGGTCGCCGCCTCATCGGCCAGAGTGATCTCGCTCATGCGAAAGCCCGATCCGGATCGACCGCCAGCACCTTCTCCACATAGGTCTTCAAGGCCAGGGTCCCGGCCACCGCGTCGGCGTCCAGGGCCTCCGGCGGGATCGGCCTTCCCACCGTCAGCTTGAAGGTCTTGCCGGTCTTGTTGAGCATCTCGTGGAACAGGGTGATGTCCCTCAGCTCCTGCGAAAACCCGCCGAAGAAATGGAACAGGGTCGACCACGGCCCCTGCATGTGGATCGGAACCACGGGCGCCCCGGCCTTCTTGGCCAGCGACAGCGCGCTCGGGGCCCAGACCGGATCCTGCAGCGACCCGTCCCGGTTGCGCATGGCCAGGCGCCCGGCCGGAAACACCACCACGCAGCGCTCCTCCTCAAAGGCGGCCTTGGCCCGCAGCAGGGTGTCGCGGGTCTTCTCCCGCGTGCGCTTTTCCTCGACCCATTCCACCGGGATCACCACCTCGCCGAGCCTGGGCGAAACCCGGAGCGCATCCGCATTGGCGAAAAAGATCGCATCGGGCCTGATCGGACGGATGGCGTCGAACATGGCGATCCCGTCGGCGATGCCCGTGGGATGGTTGCAGACCACCACCAGGCGCCCCGATTTCGGAATGCGCTCGGCCCCCGCCACCTCCACCTTCAAGGCCAGCAGGTCGGACACATAGAGCAGCGCGTCCGCCCCCGGCCGCTTGACCACCTCGTCGGCCATCTCCCGGGCCTTCTTGTAGCCCAGGGCCGCATAGAGCGCCGGCCGCAGCACCGGCCAAAGGGGGCTGCCCGAAAAATGCGGGGCCCGCTCCTCGATCAGCTCGTCGATGATGTGGACCGGCGCCATCCGGCAGTCATGCACCGTTGCTGTTGCGCCTTTCAAGGGGTGGTGAGAGGGTAGGGACATGAGCAAGCTGAAGCTTATTGGCCTGGGGCTGGTGGTCCTCGTCGCCACCGCCGTCATCAGCTGGTGGGCCTTCGACGTCCGCTGGCGGCCCAAGACCATCGACAAGCACCAGGCCGAGATCGCCAAGATCCTGGAAAGCGCCGGCTGGGTCTCCCCCGGCCTTGGCCCCACCAAGCTCTACATGGTCTCCTTCCGCACCTGCACCGACTGCATCCGCTTCGAACTCGAGGCCTTCCCCAAGCTGCACAAGGCCAAGGTCGACACCCGGGTCATCGTCATGGCGAGGCGCGACGACAACGGCATCGAACGCTCCACCCCCATCGAGCGCGCCACCATGGCTCAGCTCTGGATCACCCGCTCTTGGGACCTCTTCAAGGACTGGCACGCCGTCGCTCCCGAAGCCTGGGAAGGGACCGGCATTCCCCCCGCCGACGGCGACATGGCCCGCACCGCCGTGGTCGAAGCCGGCCGCACCATGGTCGATGACCTGACGCCGCTCCTCAAGGACAACGGCATCGACTTCTTCTACCCGATGCTGATCTGGTGGACCAAGGACGGCGAAATGCACGGCTGCGCCTGCGAAAAACCGCAGCAGTACAATCGGGCGCTGCAGGAGCTGGGGGCTTAAAATGGGGACTGTTTGAAATCCGCAGGATTTCTAACTGTCCCCGACGCTGAGTTTCCGCCTCACCGGCCCCGGGGGTTTTCCAGCGGACGTGTCGGGGACAGTTAGAAATCGCGCGGCGATTTCAAACAGTCCCCTGCGAACAGGCCAACAGGATCTCCGCCCTCAACTCCGGCAGGCCCGTTCCCTTTTCCGCGCTGGTCGCGATCACCCGCGGGAACGCCGCCGGCCGTTTGGCGATGGCCTTCAGGGTCTCGGCCACCAGCTTCTCCGCCTCGTGGGCCTTGATCTTGTCGGCCTTGGTCAGGACGATCTGATAGCTCACCGCCGCCAGATCCAGCGCATCCAGCGCTTCGGCATCGACGCTTTTTAGCCCATGCCGCGCGTCGATCAGCAGATAGACCCGCTTCAAATTCGGCCGCCCGCGAAGGTAAGCCCGCCCCAGGTTCTGGAACTGGTTGACCGTCTTCTTCGACGCCCGCGCGAAGCCATAGCCCGGCAGATCGACCAGGCGCGGCCCCACATCCATGACGAAGAAATTCACCTCCCGCGTCCGCCCGGGCTCGTTCGAGGCCCGCGCCAGATGGTGCTGGTTCACGAGCCCATTGATCAGGCTGGACTTGCCTACGTTGGAGCGCCCCGCGAACGCCACCTCCGGCAGATCCGCCGGCGGCAGGCCGTCGATCTGGCTCGCCCCCATCAGGAAGGTGACCGGCCGCGCGAAAGCGACCCGTGCGATCTCCAGCTGGTCCTCGGTGAAAGCGTCGCTCACCTAGGCCGGCTTGGCTTTGCCGGTCAGCTTGCGGATGCCCGCATCGATCGGATTGTCGACCTTGAACCGGCGCATGATCACGTACTGCTGCAGGATCGTCAGGATGTTGGACCAGACGTAATAGATCATCAGCCCGGCCGCGAACTGGGCCATGAAGAAGGTGAAGATCACCGGCATCCACTGGAAGATCTTCTGCTGGATGGGATCGCCCGCCGGCGGGCTCATCGACTGGGTCAACCACATGGTGAAGCCGTAGAGCAGCGGCCACACCCCGATATGCAACGGCCCGCCCAGGAACTGGCCGATCACCGGCGTCGTCGCCGGATCCCACGGGATCAGGCCAAACAGGTTCCAGATCGTCGTCGGATCACGCCCCGAAAGGTCCTGGATCCAGCCGAAGAACGGCGCGTGCCGCATCTCGATGGTGACGTTCAGCACATAGAACAGGCCCAGGAAGACCGGGATCGTCGCCAGCATGGGGAGGCAGCCCAGCAGCGGATTGATCTTCTCTTCCTTGTACAGCTTCATCATCGCCTGCTGCAGGCCGGCGGGATCGTCCTTGTGCTTGGCCTTCAGCGCCTCCAGCTGCGGCTGGACCTTCTTCATCCGCGTGATCGATTCAAACGACAGGTTGGCCGGATAGAAGAAGGCCACCTTGACCACCACGGTCATCATCAGAAGCGCCAGGCCGAAGTTCCCGACCCAGCCGTAGAACAGCTCGATCATCCAGAAGATCGGCTTGGTGATGAAGTCGATGTTGGTCCAGTCGATGGAGTCCACCAGGCGCGGCGCCGAAAGCCGCTCCTCATAGGCCCGCAGGATCGGCACCCGCTTGGCGCCGGCGAAGATGTGCGAGGTGTCGGTGATTTGAGTCCCAACCGGGATGGCCCTGGGCTTGCCCGTATAGGTCGCCTGATAGATGTCGACGCCGCCCTGGGTCGTGACGTTGAACCGGGCGTCGATCCCCTGCTTCTGGTCGGGGATCAGCAGCGCCGCCCAGTACTTGTCAGTGATGCCGACCCAGCCGCCGGTCGATTCCCCGGTAAACGGCGTGTCCTTGCGCCACTTCTGGTATTTGCGGACCTTCAGGATGTTCTTGTCGCCGTCGGACAGAACGCTGATCCGTCCCTCGTGCACGCCGCTCGCGCCGCGCGGATTGGCCAGGCCGTCGCGCTGCACTGCGCCGTAGGGCGCGAGTTTCACCGGCATGGCGCCGCGGTTGATCACCGTGTCGACAATCGTGAACATGAACTTGTCGTCGACCTCGAACCGGCGGTCAAAGGTCAGGCCCTGGCCGTTGTCATAGGTCAGGGTCACCGGCGCGCCCGGCGCCAGCACGCTGCCCGACTTCACGCTCCAACGGGTGTTGGCGTCGGGAATCCCCGGCAGGTTCTCACCCACCCAGCCCTTCTGGGCGAAGAAGGCGTAGCGGGCGCCCTGCGGCCGGAACAGCTCCTGCGGCGGCGAGCCTTCCTTCAGCTCGGCCTTGTAGTCGGTGAGGAACAGGTCATCGAGCTTGGCGCCGACCAGGGAGATCGAACCGGTGAGGGCAGGGGTGCGCACCTGGACGCGGGGGGTGGCGAACACCGCCTCGTTGCGGCCGACGAACACCGTCCCGCCGGCGGTCGGGACGGCCGCGGCCGGGCCCGCGGGCGCGGCGGCGACGGCGGATTTCTTTTCCGCCTCGGCCTTACGCTGGGCGGGGCCCATGACGGCCATCTGGTAGAAAACCAGGAGCGCGAGGGCGCAGACCACGAAGACGATCGTGTTGCGGCTGTTGTCCTGCTGGGGAGGCATGTTTTCAGGCTGCTCGCGGCTTTACTTCTGGGCGGCCGGCCCAAGGCGGTTTTTTCAATTGGGCGCGAGGCTTAACAGCGCGCTTTTCACATCGTCAAGCAAACGGTCCCAGGGACGATTGGCCGTCCCCATCCTGGCGACGAACACATAGTCATAGCCATGCCTGCCGTGAAGGGGCACGAGGCTCCTCGCCGCCTCGCGCAGCCGGCGCTTGCAGCGATTTCGCACCACCGCATTGCCAACCTTGCGCGTCGCGGTGAAGCCGACACGGATCGCGCGGCTCTCATCGGCCCGGTCCAGCGCCTGGACGACCACCGCGCCCCTGGCCGCGGACGCGCCTTTTGCGGCCGCCAGGAATTCCGGGCGCCGGCGCATGCGTTCGATTGTCAGGGTGTCGGTCATCTACCTCCCCCGCGAAGCGGCG
>DGYN01000066.1:1074-47189 GCA_002398405.1 Caulobacteraceae bacterium UBA5005 | reverse complement strand
GGGCCCCAGACACCGGCGCTTGCTGTTCGCCCCCTCCACCATGCTTCGCTGCGCTACGCACGGTCCCCCTCCCGCCGTTCCCGTTGGTCACGGGGGAGGTAGCTATGACTGAGATGAGCGTATCTGTGTTGAGCCAAACCGCCTAGGCGGTCAGGCGCTTGCGGCCCTTGGCGCGGCGGCGCTGCACGACCTTGCGGCCGTTCTTGGTGGCCATGCGGGCGCGATAGCCGTGGCGGCGCTTGCGCACGAGACGCGAGGGCTGAAAAGTGCGCTTCACGGGGTGGCTCCGAAGTCCGGTCTAAAACGAGCGGGGTGGATAGGGGAACGGCCCTTTCCTGTCAACCCAACACCCCCGCCCTCAGACCCTCAATAAACGCCTCCGCGTCCGCCCCTTCCCAGATGCTCCGCGCCGAGGCCGCCAGTTCCGCCCCGCTCTTGCCCGCCGCATCCGCCGGCAGGGTCAGCACAAACCCGATCTGGCGCCCGCGCAGCTTGCCGTCCCGGTCGATCAGGAGGGTGCAGGGCAGGGCGCCGCTGGGCTCGCTCCTCGAGGTCGTCACCGTCTTCAAAAGCTCATCGCCGGCCCGCCCGCCGTCGATCAGGGTCGGGATGGCGATCTTGCGGTCGTTGAGGAACTTCTGCGCCCTGGCGAGCGTGTTCAGCCGCCTGGAGCCGGTGATCACCGGCACGATCTCGAACCGGTCGTTGGCGAACCGGGCGTTCAGCCTCGCGAACACCGGCATCTCCACCAGGCATGGCGCGCAGGTCTCGTTCCACAGGGACAAGAGGATGGTCTTGCCGCGATAGTGGCTCACCGGAACCCGCCCGCCCGGTCCCAGAAGGTCGCTTGGCGGCCAAGCCACTTCCTCGTCCAGCCGCTCGAAATGCCGGGCCAGGGCGTTGCGGGTGAGCGGCCCCTCGGTGATCGCGCGGTTGGAGCGCTGGGCCAGGGCCGGACCGGCGGATGCGGCGGCTAAGCTGGCGGCGATCAGGGCGCGGCGGTCGATCATTCTCATGAACCTTAAGGGGTGATCACGACCTTGCCCACGACCTTGCGCAGCCCAAGCATGTCATAGGCCTCCCGCCAGCGGTCCAGAGGCAGTTCTGCGTGAATGTGCGGCGTCAGCAGGCCGTCCGCCGCCATGCTCCAGATGGCGTCGAGGTTCCGCCGCCCCTCTTCAGGATAGCGGCGGCCGTACTCGCCGGCCCTGACCCCGATCACCGACATGCCCTTGATCAGGGCCATGTTGACCGGCAGCGCCGGGATCCGCCCCGAGGCATAGCCGATGGTCAAAAGCCGCCCGCCAAAGGCGATACAACGCACGCTCTCATCGAACACATCGCCGCCCACCGGGTCATAGATGATGTCCGCCCCGGCCCCGCCGGTGATCTCCTTGACCCTGTCCTTGAAGCCCGCCGTCACATTCACCACCGCGTCCGGCGTATAGGCCGCTCGCACGAACTTCAGCTTCTCGTCGGACGACCCCGCCGCGATCACCCGCGCCCCCAGGACCTTGGCCAGTTCCACGGCGGCCAGGCCGACGCCCCCCGCTGCTCCGTGCACCAGCACCCATTCGCCCGGTTTCATCTGCCCCCGGCTTACCAGCGACACATAGGCCGTCAGATAGGCCGTTCCGAAGGCCGCCGCCTCCGCATAGGAAAACCGTTCAGGGATGCGCCTGGGGCTCTGCATGATCGCGTATTCGCAAAAGGCGCCCGGCCCGCCCGATCCGCCGACAGCCTCGGGCCTCGCCGAACCCACCACCCGGTCGCTCGGCTGAAAGGACGCGCCCTTACCTGCCTGGACCACATCCCCCGCCGCCTCCATTCCGGCGACAAAGGGAAGCGGCGGCTTGTGCTGGTATTCGCCCCTGGTCTGCAGCAGGTCCGGAAAATTCAGCGCCGCCGCGCGGATTCGGACCAGCACCTCGCCGGGCCCTGGAACCGGCCGGTCGATCTCCTGCACGGAGACGCCCTCATAGTCGGGGCCCAGCTTGGAGACGACAAGCGCACGCATGCGCCCATGCTTATCGCCGCCCGGCCGATCCGCAAACAGTCAGGCACTGCGCCCAGGCCGCCGAGCACAGATCAGCCTCCCCCTCCGCCAGGCAGAAATAGTACCGCTGCGCGCAGGCCGTGCGGCACACCTCGGCCTGCGGGATAGGCGAAATAGCGGGCTTTGCCGGCGGCGGCGCCTTGGGCTCAGGCTCCTGCGCCGCCGCGGGCAGCAGAATCGCAACGGCGGCAAGGAACACAAGGCGCATGCCCCAACCCTGACGCCCCACCGTTAACACCGCGTTAACCATAATTTTTAGGGCGGCGTTCTTGTTTTTCCCTCACCGCGCGCTGCAAGCGCGGGGAGGGGGCTTCGCCTTAGGCGAAGCGGGTGGGAGAGGCCCTCGCATCCGAGCGCGCCGATCGAAGGGCCTTCCCCACCCGTCTCGCTGCGCTCGCCACCCTCCCCTTCCTCATGGAAGGTGAGGGAAACGGTTCATGCGACCCGCCCAATCAACGCCTCGGCCCCGTGCGGCGCCCGCACCTTCCCCTCGTGGATGATGAAGCAGAACACCTCGCGCGGCGTCGCCTTCAACCCATGTCCCGGATCGGCCAACGGCAACCCCGCCGGCGCCCCGCCCAAGGCCCAGGTCTTCAGCCGCCCCGCCCACAGATCAAGATCGCTTTCGGCATAGGCTGTCGCCACCTCGTCCGACCCGGTTTGAAGCCGCGCATAGACAAAGTCCGCCGTCACATCGGCGATCTCCGGATAGGTCGCGTGGTCGGCGTAGACGAGCCCCACGCCGTGCTTCCTCAAGAGCGCCGGAAACTCCGGCGTCACGAAGCTGTCGTGCCGCACCTCGACGCAATGCCGCAGCCTCAAGGACCCGAGCTTCTCCGGCAGCAAGGCCAGAAACGCCCCGAAATCCCCCGGATCAAACTTCTTGGTCGGCGCGAACTGCCAAAGGATCGGCCCAAGCTTTTCCCCCAGTTCCGCGATCCCCTGACCCACGAACCGTCCGACGCTCTCGCCGGCCTCGGCCAGCACCTTCCGGTTGGTGCAGAACCGGTTGCCCTTCAGGGTGAACTTGAAGCCATTGTCCGGCGCCTCGGCCGCCCACTTGGCGAAGGTTTCCGGCTTCTGCGAGCCGTAATAGGTGCCGTTGACCTCGATCGCGGTCAGCCGCCCGGCCATGTAGGAAAGCTCGTCCTTCTGCTTCAGGTCCGCTGGAAAATAGACCCCGCGCCACGGCTCGAAAGTCCAGCCACCCACGCCGATCCTGATCTTTCCTTGCGTCATGGCCCGGATGCTAGTTTGAAGCCCGGGAGAAAACGAGGGCGCAAATGGCCGACAAATTCGTCCCTGCGGAGATCGCGGGCGTAGTCTTCAGCATCGATGTCGTGGTCGGAGCGCAGGTCGTTCCCGATCAGACCCTCTGCGTCCTCGAGTCGATGAAGATGCACATCCCCCTGGAAGCCCCCTCCGCCGGAACCGTGCTGGAGATCTTCGTCACCGCGGGCGACACCGTCAGCGAAGGCCAGGACCTCTTCAAGCTGGCCGTTTAACGCCAACAACTCTACACAACCGTCACCCCCGGACTTGTTCCGGGGGCCGGACAATCCGCCGCTCAGATGGCAGAAAAATTCACGCGCACAGCCTGGGCCATCTTCCGGCCCCCGGAACAAGTCCGGGGGTGACGGAGCGGGAGGACCTACCCCCCCGTCCGCAAACTCTCCCAGGTCCGCACCGGGACGTCCGGCGCATCGTCCGTCAGAGCCTTTAGATAGGCGAGGTTGTTGTTGGCCAAATCCGGCGGCAGGTCCTCGCGCAGCAAGCGCTCGGCGTCCGTGATCTTGCCCTGCAACCCCAGCACCAGCGCCAGGTTCTGGCGCATCTGCACGGTCGCGCCCGGCCTGGCGACCGCGCGCCGCAGCAGCATCTCGGCCTTGATCGCTTCACCCGTCCCTAGGTGGAACATGGCGAGGTTCGACAGCACCGCCGGGTTTTCGGGGCTGAGCCTCAACGCCTCCTCATAGGCGGCCAGGGCGTCGGCGGTACGGCCCACCTGTTCGTAGGCCACGCCCAGCAGCGACACCGGCCGCCAGTCGCGGGGAGCCAGTTCCTGAGCCTGCCGCAGGTTTTCGACGCCATAGAAGGCCTGGCCCTGCGCGATGCGTGAGCGGCCCACTTCCAGCAGGGCTTCGACGTTGCGCGGCTCGCGCAGCACCACGGCGGCCGCCGTGTCCGCCGCCTCGCCGTGGCGGCCCATGGCCCGCTGGGCGGCGGCGAGCTTGAGGGCCGCCTCGCTGTCGTTGGGGTCGATGGAAAGCTGCTGGTTCCAGAACACCGAGCGGGTCAGGGGATCGGCGCGATCGGCCAGGGCCCGCTGCTCCGCCGTGGCCTTCTGCGGCGCGGCGGGGGCCACCTTGCCGGTGAACTGCGGCTCTGCGGCTTTCGCGGCGGGCTTTTTCGCCTGGGCGAAGGCGGCGGGAGCCATGATCAGGCAAAGGGCGGTTGCGGCGAGGGCCAGCTTGCGACACATGATCGGCGTTCCAAGTTCAAGGACGGCCGAAGCATGACCTCGCCGGATCAACGAACCGTTAAGCATGTTTGGTGTGACCCATGAGCGAAGTCCTGATCGCGGCCTCTGACAACCTCACCCACATCCATCCGGTGACCGCCAAGGACTGGCCGGAAACGCTGGAGAAATCCTCGGCCCTGGCCCAGGCCCTCGCCGCCCAGACCGAGTTCAAGGCCAAGACCGGCCAGGTCCTCGTCGTCCCCGACGTCGCCGGCGAAAAAGTCGTCGCCTTTGGTCTTGGCGACGCGGACGATCCCGCCCTCTACCGCGCCCTTCCGGCCAAGCTCCCGCCCGGCGACTACAAGATCCACGGCGGCGGCGATCCGATGCGGATCGCGCTTTCCTGGGCGCTCGGGGCCTATCGCTTTGACCGCTACAAGCAAAAGCACGGCGAGCCCTGGCCCCGCCTCATCGTCGAGGACGCGGCAATCCGCGCTCAGGCGATTATGATCGCCCACGCCTGCGCGCTGGCCCGCGACATGATCAACACCCCGGCCAATGACATGGGCCCCCTGCAGATCGAGAGCATCGCCCGCGAAATGGCCCACAAGGCCAAGGCCAAGATCGCCGTCGTCACCGGCGACGACCTCCACACCGAAAACTACCCCGCCGTCCACGCCGTCGGCCGCGCCGCTATCCCTGACCGCGCGCCCCGCATGATCGAGCTCACGTGGAATGGCTCTGGGGGCAAGTCCGGCCCGGTCGTCGTCATCATCGGCAAGGGCGTGGTCTTCGACACCGGCGGCCTCGACATCAAGCCGTCCGCCGGCATGCGCCTGATGAAAAAGGACATGGGCGGCGCCGCCCACGCCCTGGCCCTTGGCCGCATGGTCATGGAGGCGGGCCTGAAAGTCCGCCTCACCGTCCTCGTCCCGGTCGCCGAAAACGCCATCAGCGGCGATGCCATGCGCCCGGGCGATGTCATCGGATCGCGCAAAGGGCTCACCATCGAGGTCGGCAACACCGACGCCGAGGGCCGCCTGATCCTCGCCGATGCGCTGGCCCGCGCCGATGAACTCAAGCCGGACCTGACCATCGACTTCGCCACCCTGACCGGCGCGGCCCGTATGGCGCTCGGCCCCCAGCTGCCGCCCCTCTTCACCGACGACGACGCACTGGCCGCCGAGCTTCTCGCCGCCGGCCTTGCCGAGGCCGATCCGATGTGGCGCCTGCCCCTCTACGCCGGTTACGCCGAGGCCCTCGACAGCGACATCGCCGACATCGCCAACGACCCCGCCGGCTGGGCGCAGGCGGGCGCGGTGACCGCCGCTCTTTTCCTCAAGCGCTTCGCCCCCTCGACCGGGTCCTGGGTCCATTTCGACATCATGGCCTGGAACCCCAAGGCCAGACCCGGCCACCCCACCGGCGGGGAGGCGCAAGCCCTGCGCGCCGTCTTCGCGGTGCTCAAGTCCCGCTATTCATGATCGATCGCCGCACCAGCTTGATGCTCGACGGCGAGCTGCCGTTTTCCCTTCAAGGCGTGCTTCCGGCCAAGCGCTTCACCGCCACCCTCCCCATGCGTTGCATCGCCGGGTCCGCGGCCATCCGCCCCGCGCCCGACGATACCGCCCGCCAGGAAGACCAGCTGATCTTCGGCGAGGCCTTCGACGTCCTCATCGACAAGGGCGAGCACGTCTTCGGCCAGGCCCGCCGCGACGGCTACGTCGGCTACGTCGCCAAGGCCGCCCTGCTCGGCGGCGAGGTGGAACCCACCCACTGGGTCAAGGCCCTGCGCACCTACGCCTATTCCAAGCCCGACATGAAATCGGCCCACATGCTGTCGCTGACCATGAACAGCCTCGTCGCGGTGGAAGAGCGGGCCGACGGCTTCGCCCGCATCACCGGCGCCGGCTGGGTCTTCGAGGGCCACCTTTCCCCCATCGGCGCCTATGAGACCGATCCCGCCGCCATCGCCGAACAGTTCGTCGGCGCCCCCTATTTCTGGGGCGGCCGCGAAAGCGCCGGCCTCGACTGCTCGGGCCTCATCCAGCAGGCCCTCTACGCCTGCGGCAAAGCCTGCCCCCGCGACGCCGACATGCAGGAGGCGGCGCTCGGCTCGCCCATCCCCGCTGCCGGCCTCACCCGCAACGACCTGGTGTTCTGGAGCGGCCACGTCGGCCTGATGGTCGACAACACCCGCCTCATCCACGCCACCTCCAACGTCATGGCCACCACCATCGAACCGCTGGCCGATGTCGTGGGGCGGGCAGGGGAGCCGACCAGCTACCGGCGGCTGTGACCACCACCCCACCCCCGTCACCCCCGGACTTGTTCCGGGGGCCGGAAGATGGCCCAGGCTGTGCGTCTGAATTTCCCCGCGATCTGAGCGGTGGATCGTCTGGCCCCCGTGACGAGCACGGGGGTGACGGGATTAGTGCGCTTTTGCTTCCGGGGCCGGAGCCGCCGGAGCAGCGGCTGCAGGCGCCCCCGCGGCGGCGGCCGGAGCCGCACCCTCGGCCGGAGCCGCGGCGGCCGGGGCCCTGGCGGGATCGGGAGCCGGGATCGGCAGGGCGCTGCCCTTGGTGCGCAGGAAGGCGATGACGTTCACGCGGTCGGGCACATTCTTCAGGCCGACAAAGGTCATCTTGGTGCCGGAGATATGGGCGCCCGGCTTCTTCAGGAAGGCGGAAAGCTCGTCATAGGTCCATTGCGGATGGGCGGCGCCGTATTCCACCATGGCCGGCGAATAGGCGAAGCCCGCGTGGCTGGCGGGCTTGCGGCCGACGATGCCGTTCAGGCCCGGGCCCGTGCCGTTGGTGTCGTCGACCTTGTGGCAGGAGGCGCACTTGGCGAACACCACCTCGCCGGCCGCGACGTCGGCGGCCGGCAGGACCGTCCCCCAGTCGATGGGCGCTTCAGGGGCGATCGTGCCGGTATCGGCGGCGATCTGCGCCTCGACGGCCATGCCCCACTTTTCGTGTTCCAGATGGGCCGGTTCAAAGGCCATGCCCGACACTTCATGCAGGCCGACAACCGCGAGCGCCGCAGCAAGGCTCCAGCCAGCGATGATAGTTCCGTTCAGGTTGCCGCTCATGGTCCGCCTTGGATACCCCTTTGAGCCGGGAATCACCGAGGGAGAATCCCAGCCACGTTCTTGCGTCGGGCTCTCTTACACGCTACCGCCGCCCGCGCAACCAGCCAATACGCGTAAGGTGTAAGGCAAGGAAAGGCGAGGGCCGCGAGGCCCAGGGCACCGGCATGAAAACCATCGTTGTGATCCCCGCGCGGATGGCCGCGACTCGCCTGCCGGGAAAGCCGCTTGCCGATATCGGCGGCCTGCCCATGATCGTGCGCGTTCTCAAACAGGCGCAGGCCGCCGGCATCGGCCCGGTGATCGTCGCCGCCGGAGACCGGGACATCGCTGACGCCGTCGAGGCCGCGGGCGGCACAGCCATCCTTACCGACCCGGACCTGCCCTCAGGCTCCGACCGCATCCTTGCGGCCCTGAACGAGATCGACGTCAAGAACGTCTACGACGCGGTGATCAACCTGCAGGGCGACATGCCCTTCGTCGATCCGGGCGCCATCGCCGCCTGCGCAAAGCTGCTGCACGACAGCGACGGCGACATATCCACCGTCGTCGCCCCCGAAGCCTCTCCCGCCGACCGCGCCAACCCCGACGTCGTCAAGGCGGTCCTGGCCATGGAGCCAGACGGCCGCTCCGGCCGGGCGCTCTATTTCACGCGCAGCACGCTCTACGGCGACGCCCCCGTCTGGCGGCACATCGGCATCTATGGCTACAGGCGCGAGGCGCTCACCGCCTTCCACGCCGCCCCGCCGTCCCCCCTCGAACAGCGCGAAAAACTCGAACAGCTCCGCGCCCTGGAACTGGGCATGACGCTTTGGGCCAGCGTGGTGGACAAAGCGCCCATCTCCGTCGACAACCCCGCCGACCTCGAAGCCGCCCGCGCGGAAGCCGCAGAATGACCAAGAAAATCTCCTTCCAGGGCGCGCCCGGCGCCAATTCCGACGAGGCCTGCCGCGCCCATTTCCCCGACCACCAGCCCTATCCCTGCGCCACCTTCGAAGACGCCTTCGAGGCGGTGAAGTCCGGGCAAGCCGACCTCGGCATGATCCCGGTGGAAAACTCCATCGCCGGCCGCGTCGCCGACGTGCACCACCTCTTGCCGTCCTCAGGCCTTTCGATCATCGGCGAGCGGTTCAAGCCGATCCGCTTCCATCTGATGGCGAACAAAGGGGTCTCCCTGTCCGAAGTGACCACCGCCGTCTCCATGCCCATCGCGCTCGCCCAATGCCGGGGTTCCATCCGCGCCCTTGGCCTCAAGCAGGAAGCGGCCGGGGATACCGCCGGCGCCGCCAAGGCGCTGGCCGAACACCCCGACCCGACCCGGGCCGCCGTCGCGCCTCGCCTGGCTGCCGAAATCTACGGCCTCGACATCCTGAAAGAGGACATCGAGGACGAAAAGCACAACACCACCCGCTTCCTGGTCATGGCCCGCGATCCCGTGAACCCGCCCCCGGGCGCCGGCTGCGTCACCAGCTTCATCTTCCGGGTGAAGAACATCCCCGCCGCGCTCTACAAGGCGCTGGGCGGCTTCGCGACCAACGGCATCAACATGACCAAGCTCGAGAGCTACATGGAAAACGGCGTCTTCGCCGCCACCCAGTTCTATGTCGAGGTCGATGGCCGCCCGGACGATGCGCCGCTCGGACGCGCCCTGGAGGAACTCAAGTTCTACGCCGACCATGTCAGCATTCTCGGGACCTACGAGGCCGACGAATACCGGCGCGCCCAGGCATAGCCACCGCCCGCCGGCAGGCGTAAGCTCAAGCTTGCAACGCTATGAGGGCTTGATGATGCGCGCCTTGGTTGGACCGGTTTTGGCCTTTGCCCTGGCGGGCGCCGTCGCCGCCCAGGGCCCCACGGCCCCGCCGCTGGATGACACGCGCCTCTCCGTCCACGCCCTGGTGCGAGAGGACCTCTTCGCCGGCCCCCTTTACGGCGACATGGCGAAATTCGCGCGCGGCAAGGACAGCGTCGAAAAGCTCCTCGCCAAGCGGCCGGAACAGCGCGCGCCGCTGATTGCCTGGCGCGGTTTCGCCGCCATGGCCGAGGCGGTCCAGGCTCTGGAGAAGGGACGCGGCGCGGACTACGCCCGCCTGCACAAAGCGGCGGTCGCCGACCTCGCCCAGGCCCGGGCCCTTAATCCTACAGACGGCGGGGTCAACGGCATCGCCGCCGGGACGGCCATGATCCTCGCCGACAAGCTCGCCCCCGCCGATCGCGCGCCCGTCTGGGAAATCGCCTATCACGCCAACCAGGCCATGTGGGAAGCCCAGAAGGCGGGCCTGGAGCGCTTTCCCGTCCACTTCCGCGGCGAGGTCATGGCGGGCCTCGTCCAGTCCGCCCAGCGCACCGGCCGTCAGGCCGAGGCCGATCAGCACCTGGAGCGCATGCTGACCATGGTCAAGGGCACGCCCTATGAGGCGACCGCCCTGCAATGGAAGGCCGACCCCAAGGTCATGGCGGGAACCAGCCTCGGCTGCCGCGGCTGCCACGACCCCGGCCGCCTGGCGCCCTCCATCGCCGCCCTCGCGGCCAAGGGCTAGGGCGCCAGCTTAACCGCCCCAAGTCCGGCTGCAAAATTGAACCGGTCCTGAAGCCGGCTCCGCACCCGTGCGCCAGCAAACAACCTGCGCTGGCATATATTATTCGACGCCAACATAGCTTTGCCGTGGACTTATTCCTGGTTAGCGCGCACTGAATACTTCCAGTCAAAGGGGAAGTTCATGCGTTTTTCTCGACAAATTCAATGCGTAGCGGCCGCAAGCTTGACCATGGCGGGCCTTTCTTTTGCGCCGGTGGCGCGGGCCGAGGTGGTCGTCGCCGCCATGGCCCCGGGCCTGTGCCTTGACGTCAATCAGTCGAACAACCGGGTCGGCCTCTATCAGTGCCAGTCCAGCGTCAACCAGAATTTCTTCACCTCCGCCTACGGCCAGCAGAAGCTAGGCGGCCGCTGCCTGGATCAGGAAACCCAGGCCCAGGGCGCCCAGCTCGTCATGAACACCTGTGGCGCCGCGAGCTCTCAGAAATGGTCCCTGGTCAATGACGGCGCCGACAAGGGCCTCCTGCGCAACGAGGCCGGCTGGTGCGCCGACATCTTCGAGGGCAAGGCCAGGGCCGGCCAGAAGGTCGTCGCCTACAAGTGCGGATCGGCCAACAACCAGCGCTGGGGCCGGGGCGTGCCCATGACCGCCAATCAGCTTGGCCTGGTGTCGCTCAACCTCATGACCTTGAACAACCTCACCGCCGGCTCGATCATCTCGGGCAACAGCGGCGCGATCATCTCGGGCGGGGCCGGCAACATCATTTCCGGCGGCGCGGGCAACATCATCTCCGGCGGGGCCGGAAACTTCGTCAAGCTGACCGGCGGCGCCATCATCTCAGGGGGCGCGGGGAACTAAAGCTCCCGCCCTAGGGAATGGCGCCCGACCCCGGGTTCCCCCCGCCGCCGAAGTCAAAGCCGGTGTTCTGCGGCCGGCCGGCGAAGTTCCAGACAAAGCCCACCGACACCACCCGGTTGTTGCTGCGCTGGGTCCGCGTCTCGCGTCCCGCCGGGGTCTCGATGACCACGGTGTTCTTCAGGCTGTCGAAGGGGTCGCGCACCACGACCATCAGCGACACCTTGTCGGTGACCGTGCGGCGATAGCCGATGTTTCCCGAAAGGCTCGGCTCGACATAGCCCTGCGGCAACAGCTGCTTGCCGTTGGCGAAGACATTGAACTGCCACAGGTCCTTAGGCGTGGCCTGCCAGGTCAGGTTCGCCCGCCCGAAACTGGTGAAGGCCGAGCTGTCGCCGGTGATCACCACCCCCGGCCCGCCGCTGATCTTCGTCTCATAGGCGTTGATGCTCAGATTATAGTTCAGCTTGGGGCTCAGGCGGTTGCCCGTCGTCCACTCAATCCCGGTGCTGCTCTGATAGCCAAGGTTCGCCCGCGACTGCAAAAGGACCCCGTTCCCCAAGTCGGTCAGGGTGTTGGAAAAGGCGTTGTTGGTTTCCCGGTAATAGCCCGTCAGCAGGGTGAAGGCCGGCCCTTTGCGCTTTTCGAACACCACCTCATAGGAGTCGGTGTCCTGCGGAACCAGGAAGGGATTGCCCTGGATGATGGCGTTGGGGTTGACGCTATAGGGCCTGGGATCCAGGTCCATGGGGATCGGCCGCGACACCCGCTTGGAATAGCTGGCGACCAGGGTCTTTCCCTCTCCCAGCGAATAGGACAGGTGCAGTGTCGGATAGAGCCGCCGGTAGTCCTGTTCGTACTGGACGTCCGCCGTCAGCCGGTCGAGGTCGATGTTCACCGTCTCGGCGCGAACCCCGCCCAAGGCAGTCAGGTTCCCGAACTTCTTCTGCAGGGTCAGATAGACATTTGAGTGCAGCTCCACGTCCGAAAAGTTGTCGCTGAGCGCCGGATCAGGGGTCAGGGCCGCGGTGGTCCCGGCCGCGCCGCGATGCTCGATCAGGCTGTCGATCTCCTCGACGATGAACCCGGCCTTCAACTGCACCCCGCTCTCCAGGGGCTTGGCGTAGTCTCCGGTCAGGGCCGAGCGCAGGTTGTTGTTGTTGCGCACCACCAGGGTGGCCGACGGCGCCCCCGCCGGCAGCTCGCGGGTCAGGACCTCGATCCGCCGGTTGATCCCCGTATTGTCGCTATAGGCGGCGTTCAGGGTCAGGGTGTGGTTGTCGGCCCACTTGTTGCGCAGGGTGAAATCCAGCTGGCCGTTGCGGCCGGTGATCTCCTGGACGCTGTCGCGATCGAAGGCCGCGACCCTGGTCCCCGCCGCATTCCGCTGCTCATAGGCGTCGTTGAAGGTCTGTTCGCCGGCTTGATAGAACAGGCCCAGCGAGCTGGAGAGCCGCGTCACGGGTGAGAGGTCATAGTCCACCCCGATGCGGCCGTTGACCCCGATGGGCTCGGCCCGTCCGGTCAGGATGTTGTCGCTCGTCCCGCCCGCGGCCAGCTCCCGGGCATAGATACCGTCCAGCTCCAGCCGGTTCTGCCGGAACGACAGGCTGTCCGCCACGCTCAGCTTGTCGCTGTTGAACCCGTGGCTCAGCGAAACGTCATAGTTGCCGTTGGAATCGACATTGCTGCGGATCGAGCCGGTCTTTCCCGCCCCCCGCGCCTTCTTCATCACCAGATTGATGATCCCGGCCGAGCCGTCGGCCCTAAACTCCGCGGACGGGTTGGTGATCACCTCGATGCGATCCACCTGCTCGGCCGGCAGGGTCTGCAGCGCCTGCGCCAGGTTCTCGCGGGTGAACTGCACCGAAGGCCGCCCGTCCACCAGGATGGTGACATTGCCGTCGCCCCTGAGCGTCACCCCGCCGTTCACGTCCACCTGCACCGACGGCACATTGCGCAGCACGTCGGCGATGGTCCCGGTCCTGGCCTGCAGGTCATTGGCCACCGAATAGCTGCGCCGGTCGATGGAGGTCTCCACCTGCTGCCGCGCCCCGCTCACCGTCACCGCCTCGACGGTGGCGTCCGCCGGTTTTGGGTCGGCCGGGGCCGCCGGTCTCTGGGCGGGCGCGGGCGGCGGCGCGGGCTGGGTCTGCGCATAGACCGGCGCGGCCGTCAGCAGGAACAAGGACGTCGTCGCCACGGCGCGTTTCATGAATCTACCCCCAGTTGTGGCGCGACATGAGGCGGACCGGCGGGCCCTTTTAAGGCCAAGCTTGTCTCGGTTGTTGCGCCTTTAAGGCAAAAGTACGTCTGTATCTTCGGCAGTCACGGTTCCTCCCTAACCCACCCGCCCCCGCCTGAGCGTGAGCGTCCCGTGAGATTTCGGTGCAGACCCTCCCTGAAGGTGCTCCGGCGGGCCTCTGCAGATGCAGGCGCCGTCAAAAAAGAGTTGCTCTCCTCTTCTTGCCGCCCGGCCCATCCCGGCCCACCCTCTTCCCATGCCGCTCCCGGAAGATGCGATCCGCGCCAAGCGCAAATTGACCAACCGCCTGATCGCGTCGCATGACGCGCCTCGCCTGCGCCCGCACCTCACCGACGACATCCTGCTGATTGTCGGCGATGGCGAACTCATCAGCGGCGCGAACGCGGTCATCGCCGCCTTCGCAGGCCAGTTCGCCGATCCCGCTTTCATCGCCTACGTCCGCACCACCCAAACCGTCGAGCTTGACGCCCGGGGCGGCCGCGCCGCGGAGTCCGGCCGCTGGGTGGGCGCGTGGAAGGACGGCGTGGAAATGAGCGGCGTCTATCTGGCCGCCTGGCGCGAGAGCCGCGGCCAGTGGCTGCTGGAACGCGAACTTTACGTAACGCTGAAGGGGTAAGCCCCGTCACCGGAACACATAGATCATCGCCTGAAGCGTCGGGCGGACCCTGCCGTACCAGATCTCCAGCGGCACCGACCGCGCCCCGCAGGGGATGCAGCGCATCCGGTCCTCAAAGGTCGGCAGGGGCTTCCCCCCCAGGCCCGCGGCAACCCACATGGAAGTGTCCACGACGCTGGACGCACCGCACTTGCAGATCGCCCGCACATGCCGGTCCTCCCCCACCCCATGGCCCAGCGGCAGGTCCGGCCAGCTGGCCTTCTCGTACATGATCCCAAAGCGCACCGTGTTCATGGGCCAACAGGAACAAAAAGAGAACGAAAGAGTCAATCGTCTTCCGGTTGCCGGGAGGTCACCGCCTGTGTGTAAACCGCCTCGCTCAGGTCTCCCCCTCGATCTCCTGCTCCTGCCCGTCCTCCGAAGCCTCGGCGAAGGAGGACGCCTCCGCCCGCCGCCGCGCCGCCTCCATGATCGCCGCGATCCTCGCGTCACGCGCCGCCTCATCCATCTCCGGCGCCGGCGCCCAGTCTTCCGCCTGAGGCGTAGGCGGCGCCATCAGCACCCCAAGCGCCGCCGCCAGCTTGAACCGCGTGTCGACCTTCAGCCGGTCGCGCGGCACATCGCGCGTCGCCTCGGGCGGCCCGTTGGCGATCTCCACCACCTCGTCGAGGTAGAGCTCCATCTGCGCCCGCCGCGCGATCACATAGGCCTTCATGAACTGCGGGTGCCGGTTCAGCCAGTTGTAGACCGTCACCCGCTCCGGAATCCCTGGCCTGCGCTTAGGCCCGCAGATCTTCCGCAAGGTCTCCCCGTTGGCGATCCGCCGGCAGATCTCTCCGGCGGCCTCAGGGGTATAGGTGTCGCGCAGCGGGTATCGCGCCATGGTCTTGCTCGCTTTTGGAAGGGGAAGGGCTCGGGCGCACCGCCGCAAGCTCCACAATCATGTCCTCAAACGCGCGCGAAGCAAGCGTCGCGATGTGGCGAATCTCCTTTCCCTCACCGCGCGCTGCAAGCGCGGGGAGGGAGCATTGCCGCGAAGCGGCGAAGCGGGTGGGGGAGGCCCCTGCATCCGAGCGCGCCGACCCAAGGGCCTTCCCCACCCGTCTCGCCCCGGATCAAGTCCGGGGCTCGCCACCCTCCCCTTCCTCACGGAAGGTGAGGGAAAAGCCTCACTCCCCCTCCGCCCACGCGCTCAGCAACGAATGCGCGATCGCCACGGGCGAGGTCTTGCGGATCAAGGGGTGCGTCCCGGCGATCACCGCCCGCGCCTCGTCCCGAGTCAGCCAGTGGTGCTCATGCACCTCCACCGGATCGGGGACCACCTGGTCGCCGGTGACCTCCGCGATCAGGCCGATCATCAGGGACGAGGGATAGGGCCAGGGCTGGCTCGAGTGATAGCGCACGCTCACCGCCGTCAGCCCCGCCTCCTCCTTCAGCTCGCGGGCGCAGGCCTCCTCGATGCTCTCTCCGGGCTCGACGAACCCGGCCAGGGCCGAAAACATCCGCGCCGGCCAGCGCTCCTGCCGTCCCACCAGACAGCGGTCCTGATAGGTCGCCAGCATGATCACCACCGGATCGGTGCGCGGGAAATGCTCGGCGTTGCAGGCCGCGCACCGCCGCTTCCATCCCGCCTCCGCGCTTTCCGTCGCCGCCCCGCAGTTGGCGCAGAACCGGTGCCGCTCCCGCCAGGCGAACAGTCCCTTGGCCGTGGCGCAGATCGCCGCCTCGGTCGCCGGCAGGCGAAGCGCGATTTCCCGCAGTTCTTCAAACCCACCCGCGCCGGCAAGCAGGGGAGGGGCGCCCTCCACCTCCACCGCGAAGATCGGCGTCTCCTTCCAAAGCCCCAGGAAGGCCGGCGCCTCGGCGCTCAGCTGCAGCGTCAGATCGCCGCGCACATAGGCGATGCGCAGGTCCCCTCCCGGATCCGCCTCCACCAGGGGCCGGCCCCGTGACAGCACAAGGGCCAGGGCGTCGGGCCTTAAGATGGCCGCCTTTTGCCACGATAGGTCCCCCCTGCGATCGGCCGCGCGATCCAGCGGGTTCCCCGCAAAGGTGTTGACGAAGCCTCGTAACATCTTCAACTCGCTAGCCGTCAGCGCGGGGGCGCACAAGCCGAAGAGGGACGCTTCGCATTTTGGAGCCAAAGTATGCGTAATCGGGTCACCACCTTGAGCCTTGCCGCCGCCCTCTGCTTGGGGCCGCTGGCCCATGCCCAGCAACAGCCTGGCGCCGTCCCGGCCGACCAGGCGGCGCTTGCCCAATCGCTGATGGACAGCGGGGTGGAGGAACACCTTCGCGCCGTCACCGCCGCCGTTCCCGGCGCCGTCACCCTAAAGACCCTGCGCGGCCGCCTGGCGCCCGCCGGCGTCCTCTCCTTCACCATCGACGCCGACCCCGGCCAATACGTCATCGCCGCCGTCTGCGACGCCACCTGCGGCGACCTCGATCTGCGCATGCTGGGTCCCGACGGCAAGGTCGCCATGGTCAACGAGGGCCCGGACAAGTTCCCGGTCACCGAAGCCAACATCACCCAAAAGGTCAGCTTCACCGTCGAGGTGGTGATGAAATCCTGCTCCAAGGACCCGTGCGCCTGGGGCGCCCGCATCCTCCGCAAACCCCAGGTCGCCGCAGCGACGCCGGCGCGGCGGTAGGGCGGGAAACCTCTCCTTGAAACTTGTTTTGTTGCTCGCGATTCTGCTCGCCGGATCGGCCACGCCCGCCCTGGCGGGTTGGCGGGGCGCCGAATGGGGCATGACCGCCGAAGCGGTGACGGCCGCTCAGCCGGAGGTGCGTCCGGTTCGCAACGGAGACCGTGTCGGCGACAAGCGCAAACTCAGCGCCGGACGGTCCGAGGTGGCCGGGATTACCGTCGATACCCACTATTACTACGACGCCAAGGGCCTCGCCATGGTAGTGCTCAGGGTCCCGACCCGGCAGTGTCAAGCCGTCGCCAATCACCTCCAGCAGACTCTTGGCGCCCCCAAACGGATCAGCGACCAGGTGATCCTGCGCCTGTTCATCTGGCACAACGAGCCCGCCCAGAACAGGCTCCGGCTGCTGGTTTCGGCCTCCTTCTGCGACTTGCACGTCGAGAGGCTCTCGGAATACCGCGAGTTCGACTTGGCCCCGCCCAAGCCCTAGCGGCGGGGACTCGCCCTTAGATCGCGCTCGCCTCGTCGCTGCGCATATAGATCGACCGCTTCGGCGTCTCGAACACCCTTTGCAGCATGGGGTAGAACGCCTCCATCGGCATGGAGGTGAAGTTCGGGTCGAAGGCGCTCTGGTCGAACAGGTGGCAGAACTGCGCCGTGTACTCAAAGTGCGGATGGCCGCGGTATTCCTCGCGCATGTCCCGGTCCAGGCCCAGGTGGTGGAAGAAGTAATACCCCTGAAAAATGCCGTGCTTTTCCAAGAGCCAGTGGTTGGCCTCCGACACGTACGGATAGAGCACCGTGGCGGCCAGGTCCGCGTGGTTCCGGGGGCAGAGGATATCGCCCATATCGTGCAGCAGGGCGCAGACCACATACTCCTCGTCCTTGCCGGCCTGGTGGGCCCGGGTGGCGGTCTGCAGGGAATGCTCCAGCCGGTCGACGGCGAAGCCGCCGCAGTCGCCCTTAAGCAGGTTCATGTGGGCGACGATGCGGTCGGGCAGCTTTGAGGCGAAGTCCTGGCTGGCCTTGGCGATGATCATCCAGTCGGCCTGGGTGCTCTGCGTCATCGCATGGAATTGGGCTTTCGCCTCGCTGGTGTGTTCGCCGTCGGCCATGGGGTCCTCCTGCCGCTTTTATCCCGCCGGGGCGGGGGGCAAGTCAACGCGCCGGTCGGTTGCTTGGAGTGGCGCGCAAGTGAACACAGTAAACCTGAGGTTCCGTACTTGCGACACTTCGCCACAGAGTCGTTTGACTCGCCGTTTTGGATGCGTCCAAGCGCAAGGCCTTTCTCGATATTATGGTTAATTAACCATGAATTGCGCGATATCGTCCCTGGTCTGTTCTATTTCTGTGGCAATTCTGCCAACGCCCTATGAAGACTGGCAAAGCCAGCTTGGCCGCTCTTCCCTAAATGGTTGAATTTATGTTAAGCCACTCTCGCACAAGGCGGGTAGTCTCCGCAGTGGGGGTTGAGTGATGGACGGTACATTGGGCGCCGCGTTCCAAGGCGTTTCCTCTCATGGCTTGAGTGCCGGTGCGGCTTCCTGGCGCCCCGCGGCCTCCGATCCGGCCGCTCAGATCCTCGCCGTTGTTCCGGGCCTTGCCGTCGAGCGCATCGAAGACGTCGAAACCCTCATCATTACCAAGGCCGTCCCCGGCTTTAGTCCCGCCGTGGTCGCCGGCCTCTCGAACCTGGTCCGCGCCGCCGCGGCCGGCCGGCTCGGAACCCTGAAGTTCCTGGTCTTCGATTTCGCCCATGAGGGCTTTCCCTTAAGCCTCGGCGCCGAGGGGTTTGAGGCTCTGGCGGCGGAGATGACCAATCTCATTCTGACCAGCCCGATCCTCACCGTGGCGGTCGCCCGGGCCAATTTGGCGGGCGCGGATCTCGAGTTCGCCCTGACCTGCAACATGATGGTCGGCGAGCTTGGCCGCCGGTTCTCCTTCGCCGCCGATCCGGCGAGTTCGATGGGCGCCTACGGCATCCTGTCGCAAAAGATCGGCTTTGTCCGCGCCGAGCGCCTCATGGAGCGCGGCGAGATCATCGGCGCCGCTGAAATGGAAGGCCTGTGGCTGTTGAAGGAAACGCTGGAAGAGACCGGCGACCTGACCGCCATCGAAGCTTTCGTGCGCAAGACCGCCCGCCGCTACAACGCCTGCCTGGGCATCCACCGCGCTCAGCGCATGGCCATCCGCCCGGCCTATGAGGTTGCTCGGGCCTAGGCGACCCGGCGGATGCCGTAGGGCGCTTCGTCCATCAGGAGCGGCATCAGCTCTTCCAGCGGCTTGGGCTTGCTGAAGTAGTAGCCCTGCACCAGGCGCACGTTCCAGCTCTTCACCGCTTCCAGCTGTTCCTTCTCCTCGATGCCCTCGATGACGAGGTCGACGTTGAGAAGCTGGGCCAGGACGCTCACCGAACCGATGACCGCCTGGCTGGCGCGGGACTTGATGTCCTGGGCGAAGGAGCCGTCGATCTTGATCTTGTCCACCGGGAACTGGCGCAGGTAGCTGAGCGACGAATAGCCGGTGCCGAAGTCGTCCAGGCTGATCTTGACGCCGCTGTCGGAAATCTCCTGCAGCTGGCCGAGCGCGTCCTTGGCCTCGAAGATGGTGCTCTCGGTGATCTCGACTTCCAGGCGCTGGGGGTCCAGGCCCGAGTCGAGCAGGGCGTCCGTGATCTTGGAAACGACGTTCTTGCCCATGACGAACTGCTTGGCCGAGAAGTTCACGGCGACGCGCACGTCCTTGGGCCAGGTCACGGCATCGCGGCAGGCGCGGCGCAGGATCCAGTCGCCCAGGGTGATGATAAGGCCGGTCTCTTCCGCCACCGGGATGAATTCGCTGGGCGAAATCCAGCCCTCCTCGGGATGGCGCAGGCGGGCCAGCGCCTCGCAGGCGATGATGCGGCCGGTGCGGGTGTCGACCACCGGCTGGTAGAAGACGTCCAGGGTCTCGCCGGCGATGGCTTCGCGCAGGAACTGTTCGACGTGGCGCTTCCTGCGCATCGCCGTGTCCATCTCCGGATTGAACACCTTATAGACCCCGCGGCCGGCCGCCTTGGCGCGGTAAAGGGCCATGTCGGCGCAGCGCAGCAGCTCATCCGCCGTCTGGGCGTGGACCGGGCAGGAGGCGATGCCGACCGAGGCGCCGATGGTGATCGGGTTGCCCTCGATGGTGTAGGTGGCCGAGATCTCGTCGATGATCCGCTGGGCGATCTTTTCGACGACTTCCATGTCGTCGGGCGCCTGCAGTAGGACCTGGAACTCGTCGCCCCCGAACCGGGCCACAAGGTCCGCGCCCTGCACCGACTGGCGAAGGCGCTTGGCCACCAGGCAGAGCAGTTCGTCGCCCGTCGGGTGGCCGCGGGTGTCATTCACTTCCTTGAACTGGTCGAGGTCGACCGACAGGAGCGCGATCTGCTGTCCCGGCTTGATCGGGCGTTCCAGATAGCCTTCCAGGCGGGTGTGGAACTGGACGCGGTTGGGAAGACCCGTGAGCGCGTCGAAGTGGGCCATGCGCTCGATCTCGCGGCTGGCGAGACGGGCGGCGGTGACGTCCTCGACGACCACGACGAAGCCGCCCTTATCCATGGGCTCGCAACGGAAGTCATAGATGCGGCCGCCGATGGCGTGGCTGAAGACCGAGGCGTCGCGCTTCATGACGTTGGTTTCCCACGCCGTCTTGAAGGCCTGCTGCTCGGTGCTCGACATGCGGCCGGAGGCTGAGATGCGTTCGGCCAGGCCCGCGACCGTGAGGCCGGTGGCGTCATCGTCCAGACGGAAGAATTCGCGCAGGCGGCGGTTGACCACCGCCACGCCGTCGCTATCGCCCATGCACAGGCCGTGGGACATGGAGTCCAGGGCCTTGGAGAAGCGCGAGCGCTGGATCTTGGCCTCGTGGCCGGTGAGCAGGGCGTTGACCAGGGCGCCGTTGATGAACTTGGTGGTCGAGATCACCGAGACCATGACCAAAACAAGGACGCCGGAAAGCCCCAGATACCAGGCGTTCTGTTCCAGGGCGAAGGTGACGGCGAGCGGGCCGCAGACGGCCAGGACCTGGCCGTAGACGATCAGCGGGCGGCCGGCGTTGCGGCCGGTGATGGCCACAGAGCAGCCGACGGCCATGATGATGCCGTAGAGGCTGGTGACCTCGTCGAAGTGGCGCTGGAACAGGAAGGCGGCGGTGACCCCGACGGCGGCAAGGTAGCTGACCGCGCCGATGGCGTAGAGACCTTCCCAGCGCTTGGCCTCGTTCTGGCGGGCCTTTTCGGGCGTGCGCGTATAGATGAAATACATGGCCAGGCGGAAGGCCGAGACGACCATCAGGGCGATGGCGCAGGCGATGAAGATCGGATCACGGGTCCGCGCCCAGGCGATCGCCGGCACCAGAAGGCCACCGAGAACGCCCGAGATGAAGGAACCGAAAGTGCCGAAAAGGGTGTCGACCAGGGCGGCGTGAATCGCCGCCGGAAGCTGCTGTCTCGATCCTTCGGCGCGCGCCTTGAACATGCCTATTCCCACCAAGTCCGGCGCGAATGACACCGAAGCTAGCGCACAATTTGCACGTGCGGGCTTGAAACGAAGTAAACCGGGATGGTTAAGCGGGATTAGAACCTTTGCGACTCAAACGCTTCTGAGCGGCGGCTAAACGCTCCATGTGGCGGATGTCGTGGGGCGTCGCCGCAAGGCAGGTGTCGACCCAAAGGTCGGTGATGGTCTCCAGCTCCACTGCGGCTAACGGAAAGAACCGGCGGCGGGCGTTGGTCAAGGCCAGGCGCCGTTCGAACTGGGCCTGGCCCCCCTGCATCATCCAGGCGGTGGCGGTCTGCCGGCCCTGGCCGTTGGGGGCGACGATGTCGACCGCGCCCATCTCGTACATCTCGCGGCCCGTATAGATCTTGCCCGACCCGATCAGGTCCTCGGCGGGCGCCGCGCCCAGGCGCCGCGACAACAGGCTGATCGCCCCCATGCCGGGGAAGGTGTTGAAGGCGATCTCCGGCATGCCGATCCGGACATCCTCCTCGGCGACCACGAAATCCTCGGCCAGCGCCCCTTCGAATCCGCCCCCCAGCGCCTGGCCCTCGATCACCGACAGAGTGACCATGGGCAGGTCGAAGGCCATGGACAGGCTGTGCACCAGATCCACGCAGGCCCGCGCATAGACCCAGAGCCGGTCGCGGTCCTGGGTGGTGATGACATCAACGAACATCTCCAGGTCGCCGCCCAGGTTGAAGACGCCGGGCTTCTTGGAGGCGAGGAGGAAATAGCGGATGGGAAAGTCGGCGATCTGCGGCGAAGCGAACAGGGCCTGGACCGACGCGCGCACATCAGCGACATCGCGCAGGATGTCGAGCGACATATGGGCCGTCGCATTGTCGTTGTAGGACATCCACAACGCTCTCGCGTCCGGATCATACTCAACATCGACCGTCGGAAAGGACCAGCGGCCAAACTCGGCCGGCGGTCGCACAGTGACGGGCACAAGGCGCCTCATGGAAAGCCAGAACTCCGGTTTGACCAGCACGCCCACGATCCGGGTTTCTCCGCAACCGCTAAGGGCACGAGCGCCCATCGCATGGCCAAGATTACGCGGTAAGACCATTCCCCGGACAGGCGACAAGACCGCACAGGTAGAGAAAGCCTAATATCGCTCAACGCCGGCTTGTGGGGTGGAAGTCTGGGCGCTAGCCAAGAGCGCCGCAACGCCGCATATTTTATCCCGATGTCGAAAGCGATGACCAAGACCAAGCCTGCGCCCAAGCTCGCGGCGGTGCGCGGGCCCCATGCCGAGCGCACGGCCGCCATGCGGCAGAGGCTGATCGATGCGGCGATCAGCTGCCTCTATACGGTGGGCTATGCGGCGACAACGACCCAGCTGGTGGTCGAGACCGCCAAGGTCAGCCGCGGGGCCATCCTGCACCATTTCCCGACCAAGGTTGATCTGATGCTGGCCGTGGCTGAATATGCCGCCGGCAGCCAGAACGCCCTGGTGGAACGGCGTCTGGGCGAGGTGGAAAAGGGCCTGCCCCGTTATCTGGCCATCACCCAGGCGACCTGGAGCGCCATGAGCCAGCCGCCGGCCCAGGCCCTCCTGGAAATCATGATGGCCTCGCGCAGCGACCCGGACCTTTCCGGGCGCCTGGCGCCGGTGATCGCCAAGCTGGAGGAATCCCAGCGCGAGGGCGTCTGGCACATGGCCCAGCGCCAGGGCATCAAGGACCGCGAGACGGTGATGACCATGGTGCGCCTGCACGTGGCCGCCATGCGCGGCATCGCCATAGAGCTTAATCTGTCGGGCGATGTGATGGGCGCCGAGGAGAGCATGCGGCTTCTGGAACGGTACAAGGTCTGGCTCACCGGTGAGCTGACGGCCACGCCCGGGTAGTTCTACAGTCCGCCGCTGGCTCTAGTCCTTGTCGCGGCCGTTTCCGCGCCCCGGTTTGCCATCCCGATCGCCGCCGCCTCGATCCTTGTCCGGCTTGTCGTGGCCCTTGGCCTTGCCCGGGCCGCCGCGGTCCGGCGCCAGGGCGACCTGGACGCCGTCTTCGGCCTTGGCGAGGCGCTTGGCTTCCTTGCGGTCCTCCTTGAGGGCCTTGCGGACATCCTTGGCGCGCCAGACGGTCTCGCCGCGGTTTTCACGCAGACCCCAGGCTGGGGCCCACGGGGGCGGGTTGGGTCCCTGGGCGAGCTGGTCCAGGCGCTCTTCGCGGCGGCGCCATTCGCTCTCGAAGGCCGCCACGTCGGTCCAGTTGGAACGGTCGCGGTAGGCCAGCCAATCCTGGTTGTTCTGGGCGCCCTGGAACCAGGCGTCCTGCTCGCGGAGCAGCTTGGGCGATTGGGCGAGCCACAGGTCGCCGGGCACGGCGAGGCGGTTGGCCGTGCGTGACGCCTCCTGCAGCTGAAGGGCGCGGGTCAGGTAGCTGCCAGCCGTCGGCGCCTGCTGGTTGGCCAGGGCGGCCGGCAGAAGACGTCCCGCCAGGTCGAACAGACTGGTCAGGGTCCCGTTCTGATCGAAGCCGTAGCCGTACTGATTGTCGCGGACGAAGTACGGAGAGCGCTGGTTGGGCTCATAGTAGTAGTTGCGGTATCCCGTCCGGGTCGGCTCGGCGTACATCCGCCAGTCGTCCTCGGTTTCCCAGACCCAGGGCTGCGCGCCGCCATAATCGAACCCGTAGTCCGGGGGATTGCGGTAAAAGGCCTGGTCGAGGCCGTAGGCCCGTTCGGCCCAGCGGTAGGCGGTGTCCGCCTCGGCGTAGCGGACCGGAACCGGCGCCGCCGCGGGCAGATCGCCAACGATGCCATAGGACGGGAAGGCCGTCGCTTCGAGCTCGCCGCGGCGAACCGCCTCCGGCGTGCAGGCGGCCGGCGCCAGGCCAAGCAGGGCGGCCACGGTCATGGCGGAGGCCGTGAAAAAGGCTGGGGTCATGGTCCGTATCCTCACGCGGCTGAAAGGCCGTCGCGAGGCATAACGCGGCAAAAGGCATTGGGCGCCATCGGACGCCTAATAAGGCGCCGGAGCCGGGGAGCGGCGGGCTAGCGCTGCTCCTCCCGCGGCGGCGGCAGGGTCTTCATATAGGCGATGATATTGGCCCGGGTCTGGTCGTCCGGGGTCGCCTTGACCATGCGGGAGCCGGGCGCGAAGACTCCCGGGGCTTTGATGAAGGCGTCGAGGTTGGCGTCGGTCCAGGTCTCGCCCTTCCTGGCCTTGAGCGCGTCGCTGTAGCCGGAGAAGGCGGCGACGCTGGCGATGGGGCGGCCGGCGACGCCGCGCAGCGTCGGGGCGATGGAGACGGTGTGGCAAGCGCGGCATTCGGCGCCGTAGGACTCGGCGCCGGCCTCGATGTCGGGCTCAGCGGTAACGGCGGCTGCGGGGGGCTGTTCCTGGCCGGCCAGGGCCGGCAATCCGGCGGCGGCGGACGCGGCGATGAGCGCGGCGGCGACGAAGCGTAAACCCAGCATCCTTATCCTTCTCCAACGGCCCCTGGCGTTTACAGTACGCATTGACTGTAAGGCGCGTCTTGGGGTCTAATTAGGGCGTGTACGGGGCGCAAGACCCCGGCAGACTGTTGCGCTTAGGGAAGGACAGGGTTTTGCGGAAGAGAATTTCACTCGCGCTCCTGGCCGCGGCGGCTGTCGCGGTGTCTGGCGGCGTGGGGATGACGGCTTTGGCCCAGTCGGGGGCCGCGGCGCCGGCCACCATCGTCAAGGTGGCGACACGGCGGATCACCGAGAGCCAGTACCGCAATACAATCCGGGACGCCTTTGGGCCCGAGATCAAGATCAACGCCCGGTTCGAGCCGGAGAAGCGCGAAGGGGGCCTGATGGCCATCGGCGCTTCGGACCTGTCCATCACTTCCTCGGGCTTCGAGCAGTATTTTTCCCTGGCCAAGAGCATTTCCGACCAGGTGCTGGATCCCAAGGTCCGGGACACCCACGTCCCCTGCAAGCCGGCCGACGCCAAGAAGGCCGATGACGCCTGCACCAAGGCTTTCGTCGAGAAGTACGGCGAGATGTTCTACCGCCGGCCGCTGACCGCCGGCGAGGTCGCCGCGCGGGTGAAGACGGCGCAGCTGGGGGCCGCCGGGGCCGAGGACTTTTACGCGGGGCTGAAGCTTGCCCTGACCAGCCTGCTGGTCGCGCCGGAGTTCATGTTCCGGGTCGAGACAGCCGAGCCCGATCCGGCCAATCCCAAACAGTACCGCCTGGACGGCTACACCAAGGCGGCGCGGCTTTCCTACCTGTTCTGGGACGCGGCGCCGGACGCGGAACTGCGGGCGGCGGCGGCGAGCGGCGCCCTGCACACCAAGGCGGGGCTGGACGCGCAGATCGCGCGGCTGCAGGCCTCGCCCAGGATGCAAGACGGGGCGCGGGCCTTCTTCATCGACATGATGCAGTTCGAGGCCTTCGACGGCATCAACAAGGACCCGGCCAACTATCCGAAGTTTTCCCAGGCCGTGGCCGACAGCGCGCGCGAGCAGACCCTGAAGACGGTGGTCGACCTGCTGGTCACCAAGAAGCGCGATTACCGCGACCTGTTCAGCTCGAACGAGACCTTCATCAACCGGCACCTGGCGTCGGTCTATAACGTCCCCTACGCGTCCGCTCAGGAATGGGCGCCCTATACCTTCCCCGCGGAATCGCAGCGGGCGGGCATCCTGACGCAGGTCACCTTTCTTTCCTTGTTCTCGCACCCCGGGGCGTCGTCGCCGACCAAGCGCGGGGTGAAGATCCACGAGATCTTCATGTGCGAGCCGACACCGGAGCCGCCGGCCGATGTGGACTTCTCCAAGGTCCAGGCCCTGGACAAGGGGACGGTGCGGACCCGCCTTCTTGCCCACATGGAAAACGAGGGCTGCGCCTCCTGCCACCGGGTTTCGGACCCGCCGGGCCTGGCGCTGGAGCACTTCGACGGTCTTGGCCAGCTGCGCACCAAGGAAAACGGCACGGTGATCGACGTCTCGGCCGAGGTGGAGGGCAAGAAGTTCACCGGCGCGCCGGGCCTCGCCAAATACCTGCGCGACGACAAGCGCATTCCGCAGTGCCTGGTCCGCAACGTCTACGCCTATGGCGTGGGCCGGCCCACCGATGAGCGGGACGAGGACTATATCGCCGACCAGACCAAGGCCTTCGGGGCCAAGGGTTACAAGTATCCCGAGCTGATCGGCCAGATCGCCACCACGCCCGAGTTCTTCAAGGTCCGAGTCCCCAGCGGCGCGACGCCCGTGCCGCCCGGCCCCCCCGCCAAGATCGCCCAAGCCCCTGCAGGAGCCAACCGATGAGCCTCAATTTCAACCGCCGTTCGATGCTGCGCGGCCTCCTGGGCGGCTCCGCCGTCTGCATGGGGATTCCGGCCCTCGACATCTTCCTGGACGAGAACGGCCTGGCCTTCGCCGACGGAGCGAAGCTGCCGACGCGGTTTGGCACCTATTTCTGGGGCCTGGGCCTGACCGACACCCCGACCGGCGGCTCCCGCTGGGTGCCGACCAAGACCGGCGCGGGCTATGAGATCACGCCGGAGCTGGAATCGCTCAAGGCCGTGAAGAATAAGGTCTCGGTGTTCTCGGGCTTCCGCGTCATCGGCGATGGGCGTCCCAACATCGTGCACTGGAGCGGCCATGCGGCCATCCTGTCGGGACAGGCGCCGGCGGCGACCAACCGCATGGATGGGGCGAGCTTCGACACCCGCATCGCCGACGCCATCGGAACCGGCACGCGCTTCAAGTCGATCGAGGCTTCGGCGTCGGGCAAGGTGGTCAGCTTCTCGACTCGCACCGGCACGAGCTATTCGACGCCGGAGACCTCGCCCATCGCGCTCTATACCCGCCTGTTCGGCGAGGGCTTCCAGGACCCCAACAGCCCGGTGTGGAAACCCGATCCCTCGATCATGCTGCGCCAGAGCGTGCTCTCCGCCGTGACCGACCAGCGCGCCGCCCTGATGGCCGGCGTCGGCAAGGCCGACCAGATCAAGCTCGACCAGTACTTCTCCTCGCTGCGCGACATGGAAAACCAGCTGGCCATCCAGCTGCAGCGTCCGGAAAAGTGCGAGGCCTGCGTCATCCCGGCCTCTCCGGTTGAAAAGCCGAAGGCGGCGTCGGTGGACGTCGTCAACTCCAACACCAAACAGATGGCCCGCCTGCTGGCCATGGGCCTGGCGTGTAATCAGACGCGGGTCTTCAACATGGTCCACACGCCCGGATCGTCGGAGACCTATGTGGCCGGATCGTCGAAGATCTATCACCAGATCACCCACGACGAGCCGACCGACGCCAAGCTCGGCTATCAGGTGGAGACCAGCAAGCTCGCGGCCCTGGTCATGCAGGGCTTCGGTGAATTCCTGAACGAGATGGACGCCATCAAGGAAGGCGACGGCACCCTGCTGGACCACAGCCTGGTCATGGGCTTCTCAGACACCGGCTACGCCAAGATCCACAGCCTGGAGAACATCCCGATGTTCCTGGCCGGCGGCGCCAACGGCAAGCACAAGGCCGGCCAGCACATCGCCACCAAGGGTGAGCCGGTGACGCGCCTGTCGCTGACCGCCATGCAGATCGCCGGCGCGCCGGTGGGCGAGTTCGGCGTCGGCGCCATGAAGACCGCGCGTCCTCTGACCGAAGTCATGGCCTAGGAGGCAGATGCGATGAAAAGGACCGTCCTGAAGACCGCTTTCCTCGCGGCGAGCCTGTTCATCGCCGCGCCGACCCTGGCCCACGCCGCCTGGACCAAGACCTGGGTGATCGAGTGGTTCGAGCCGGCGCACATCTATGGCGCCAAGACCGGGGTCATCGATCCCGGGACCGACTGTCCGGCCGGAACCAACAACTCCAAGCCTGAGATCGACTGGGTCGATGTGATGGTGAAGGCCGGCTACACCCGCGAGGAAGCGGTCTGGCTGCGCGATCCGGCCAATCCGACCCGCAGCCCCGTCAACGGCCAGAACCAGATGGCCTTCCGCGGCAAGGACCGGGCGAACGTCTATATCAACCCGACCTCCTTCCCCGAGAGCGGCAATTTCCTGCCCGTCAGCGGGACGCAGGCCGAGGGCATCAACCTGGACGGCAACGCCACGACCGGCTTTGTCAGCCCCGCGGGCGAGAAGGGGATCGACAACAATTTCTACAAGGCCCTGGGGTGCTGGAAGACCTATCGCGCGCCTGAGCGGCTCTCCAGCGGCGCCCTGCAGTTCAACGACACCATGCGCAACGGGTCCTACACCCTGGTGGTGGTGGCCTCCGGCGAGGGCAAGGATCCGATGAACGATCCGAATGTCACGCTGGGCATCTACAACAGCCCCGACAAGCTGGTGAAGGACGGGGCGGGCAATATCAGCCGCGACTACACCTTCCGCATCAAGCCGGACGCCAAGCTGGAAGCGGTGTTCAAGGCCAAGAGCGTCAAGGGCCGGATCACCTCGACCGAGGCCATGGACGAGGTCTGGATGCGCAATCCGGGCTATGACCGCGAACTGCAGCTGCTGAAGGCCCGCATCGACTTCACCATGAAGGAAGACGGGACCCTGCGTGGCTATGTCGGCGGCTACCGCCCCTGGATGCCGGTCTATGTGGGCTGGGTGAACGCCCGGGGCCCGGTGATCGAGAGCCTGACCTGGGTTTCCCTGCCGGATGTCTATTACGCCCTGCAGCGCTACGCGGACTATGCGCCGACCCCCGGCGGCGAGAGGACGCACATCTCCTTCGCCCTGCGCGTCGACGCGATCCCGGCCTATGTGATGAAGCCCGACGCCAGCACGACGGTGGCGGCGGCGACGTCCTATAAGGCCCAGGCCCCGGCCGTGGTGGCCGCCGTCGCGCCCGCAAGCCCCTACCGCGCCGGCGGCACCGTCGACGGCATCGTGGTCGGACGGGGCGGCGCTGTCTCGCAGACCCCGGACCAGCTTCGTCCCCCCGCGGCGCGCATCGCCGCCGGCACCCAATAGGAGAGAAGACCTTGCTCAAGCGCACCCTGGCCGTCGCCCTCGCCGGCGCGGCCCTGGCGACGATCGCCCTCGCCCAGACCGTTCCGCCCATGCCGGAGGACACCAAGGCCATCCGCATGTCCGGTGTCGGCCTGACGGTCTCGAACCTGGAAAAGTCGAGGGCGTTCTACGAGGTGCTGGGCTTCAAGGTCGCCAGCCGCGTGCCGGCGACCGGCGCGGCGGTGGAATATCTCATGGGCCTCACCGGCCAGGTGCGGGAAGACAATCTGGTGGTGATCCGCCAGGGAACGGTTCAGCCGGGCGCGACGACCTTTGGCCGCGTCAACCTGGTGGTCCCGAGCGGCCGCAAGATGGCCGAGCGCGTGGCCGCGGCGGGCTACAAGATGGACCGCCCCATCGTCGACGGCACCAACTTCATCCGTGACCCGGACGGCTATCAGATCGAACTCTATCAGCGCCCCGCCGCGCCCGCCGCGCCGGCCAAAAAGTAGAACTTGGCGGGGCCGGGCCACTCGGCTTTTGTGAGGGCATGAAGCGGCTTTTCCCCCCGGCGATCCTGTTCCTCGCCCTTAGCGGCGCGGCGGCGCTCGCCCAGCCGCCGCCAAACCCCGCGGAACTGGCCGCCGCCGCCAAGGCGCGCGCCGAGAACCCCAACCGGCCGGCGCCGTGGTGGGACGAGGCCAAGCTGAAGGGCGACGACTGGTATCGCTCGGCCGAGGGGCGGCGGATGGCGGACAACATCCTCTCTTGGCAGGACAAGGCTGCCGGCGGCTGGCCGCTGATGAACACCTCGCGTGAGCCCTTTACCGGCGATGTGACGCGGGCGGGGCCCTGGGGCGTCAACGCCTCGATGATCAAGGCCAGCGTCAACGAGGTGCGCTTCCTGGCGCGAGGCTATCGGGCCACGGGCGACGAGCGCTACCGGACGGCGGCGACCCAGGGGATCAACTTTATCCTCAAGGCCCAGTACCCCTCCGGCGGCTGGCCGCATTCCTATCCGCTACGCGACGACTATTCGAAGTGGGCGACCTACAACGACGACATGATGAGCGACCTGATGCGGCTGCTCCTGGAGGTCCAGACCGAGCCGCGGTACCGGTCGCTGGACTCCAGCCTGCCGGGAAAGGCCAAGGCGGCCTTCGACCGGGGTATCGACTTTATCCTCAAGAGCCAGATCAGGGTCGACGGCAAGCTTACCGCCTGGGGCCAGCAGCACGACCCGGTGACCTATGAGCCCAAACCCGCCCGCACCTTCGAGCCTGTGGCCATCACCGGCGGGGAGAGCGCCAGCGTGTTGCTGTTGCTGATGAGCCTGGAGAAGCCTTCGCCCGCCGTGAAGGCGGCGATCGAAGGCGGGGTGGATTGGTATCGCCGCTCGCAGATCAACGGCCTGCGCCTGATCCAGGCCGACGGCGACCGGGTGGTGCGGCCGGACCCCTCGGCCCCGCCGCTTTGGGCCCGGTTCTACGACATCAAATCAAACCGGCCGATCTTCTCGGGCCGTGACGCGGTCATCAAATTCGAGATGGCGCAGATCGAGAAGGAACGGCGCGGCGGCTACGCCTGGTACAACCAGAATGGCGCGGCCGTGCTGCGTGAATATGAGCGCTGGAAGCGAAGCGCCGGCGCTTAGGCCCTCGCGTTATACCGGTTGCCGGTGCTGTAGCGTGTGAGGTCCGCCAGCTGTTGCTCGGTGACGATCACCCCGGTGGTCGGCTTCCCGTCGAAATCGAGCCAGCGGTGGTTCTCGAAGTCGTAGAGACGGCAGTCGCGCAGGGTCTCGTGGAACCACTTGAAGCTGAACTTCTGATAGACCGAGCGGGTGCCCGTGAGCTTGTTCAACTCCGCCTGGGCGGCCGGCAGTCGGTAGAAGGGGATGCGCACATTGGCGTGGTGCGCCCCGTGCTCATAGATGTTGTGGATCAAGGTCTTGACGATCTTGGGGAAGTCCAGGTGCAGGCTCAGCGCCTCGTGCGGCATGGCTGTGCGGCGGTCGAGCGCGCTGTCGAACCACGGGATCTGCTTGTGCGTATGCTGCACATAGACCGTGGTCGAGAAGAGGGTCATCCACAGATAGAAGGGGACGGCGAAGCCCAGGACCAGGGCGGTGACGCTTGAGGTGTTCGAATAGAGCGGCGCTGCGGCCAGCAGGCTGATGAAGCCCACGGCGTAGGCGGCCACCAGGACGAAGTGCAGCCAGGCCGCGGCGCGGAAGCGCTTGGGCAGGAAGGCGCCCGGGATCAGTTTCACCCGGCTCCAGCGCTTGACGATGTAATAGGGCGCAAGGCCCAGGCCGTAGGAATTGCGCCAGAACCGCTCCAGGGCCCGTTGGAAGGGCGAAAGCGCGTCGTACTGCGCCTTGGAAAGCGGCGTCCAGCTGTCCTCGTGCGAACCGTTGGTGTTCGGGTGATGCACGTGGTGGTGGTCGAACTTCCACAGGGCCCAGTTGAACAGGCCCGGCAGGAAGGAAAGAAAGCCCAGCACCTCGTTCAGCTTGGGCGAGGTCACCAGGGTGTGGTGCGCCGCGTCGTGGGCGAGCGCGCCGAGGTTGGCAAGCTTAATGCCGGCGTAGAGCGACAGCAGGATCTTGGCCCACAGGGGCTCAAGGAACAGAATGCCCGCGATGGCGGCGGCGTAGAGGCCGATGTCCATGATGAAGACCGTCAGGCCAACGGCCGTATTGGTCTCGGTATGGCTGTTGAGCAATTGCCGCACGGCTTCGCGCCGTTCGACGTTCGCGTCCTTCTCGAGTACGGCCGAGCCATCCATGGTTAACGCCCCACAACCCAACAAAGTTAACAAATCCCTTACCACAAAAAGACTTGCGAAGCTAGGCACTCGCCTGTGACGAGACGCCTCAGGGCATTTTCTAGCCGCCAAAAGGGCCCACGCGGCATTGACTCAAGGGCTCTGGTCCTTTGTAAACCGGGGCAAGGCGCGGCCGTAGTTCAGAGGTAGAACGTCANNAGCCATGAGCTGCGCACGCCGATGAACGGGGTGCTGGGTCTGGCCCACGCCCTGCGCGGCACCGATCTCGACGCTCGCCAGGCGGAGTATCTGGACGCGATCGAGCAGTCGAGCCACGGCCTGATGACCATTCTCAACGACATCCTCGATCTGTCGAAGGTCGAGGCCGGCAAGCTGACCCTCGTCGTCGCGCCATTCGACATCCGCAAGTCGGTTTCCCAGATCCGCCTGGTCTGGCGCGAGACCGCGCTGTTGAAGGGCGTCGAGCTGGCCGTCGAGATCGATCCGGCGACGCCGGTCTGGCTGGCGGGCGACGACATCCGCGTGCGCCAGATCCTGCGCAATCTGATTTCCAACGCCCTGAAGTTCACCGACGCCGGCCGGGTCGTCCTCCGCGTCGCGCCGAATGGCGCGGGCGACGGCATCGCCGTGTCCGTGTCCGACACCGGCGTGGGCATGGACGCCGAACAGGTCGCCAAGCTCTTCACCCCGTTCGTCCAGGGCGACCGCACGACCGCCCGCCGGTTCGCCGGCACCGGCCTGGGCCTGGCGATCTGTCGCCGTCTGGCCGAGCAGATGGGGGGCGAGATCGACGTGGAGAGCACGCTGGGCGAGGGCTCGATCTTCACCGCCCGCCTGCCGCTGCCCGCCGCCGCGGCGCCAGGGGACGCGTCGAATGACGCCGCCGCCGACCTGACCGGCGCGCGGGTGCTGGTCGTCGACGACAACGCCATCAACCAGACCGTGGCCCGCGCCATCCTGGAGGCCGCGGGAGTCCAGGTGGCGACCGCCGCCGGCGGCCACACGGCCCTGGCCCGCCTGCGGGTCGAGGACTTCGACGTCGTGCTGATGGACGTCCACATGCCGGTGATGGACGGCATCGAAGCCACCCGAAAGATCCGCGAGGAAGAAACCCGCGCCGGCCGCTCAAGGGTGCCGATCGTGGCGGTGACCGCGAGTTTGCTGGAGGCGGAAACCGATAGCTACCGCGACGCGGGCATGGACGACGTCCTGCCCAAGCCTATCGAGGCTTCGGCCCTGGCCGACATGCTGACCCGTTGCGGGGCCAAGCATTAAGGCTCGACGATCTCAAGGGTGATCGCCGGTTCGCGACCCGGCGATGACGGCGCGAGCGCCGACCCCGTCAAGTCCGCCCACGACGGCGGCGAGCGCCGCGCCGCCCGCCGCCCAGACCCGTCCCAGCCAGCGCGGGGATGGCGATCCCCGGCGCTCGGTCGGCTCCTCGAAGATCCAGCGATAGCCGAGCCCGGGCACCGTCTCGATGAAACGCGGCGCGCGGTCGTCGTCGCCCAGGGCCTGGCGCAACGCGGAGACCGCCTGGCTGAGGGTCCCGGCGGAGCCTTCGTCCTGGCCCCACACCGTCTCGATCAGATGGCCGCGCGAGACCGTCAGGCCCGGCCGCGCGACCAGGGTCCGCAGCAGATCACAGACCCTGGGCTCCAGGCTGCTGGAGTCCGTGGCGGTTCGCACGTGGCGGCTTTCGATATCGACCGTCACCTCGCCGAACGCCAGGCGCGACAGTTTTCGGCCCGGCTCTGTTTTCCGAGCGATTTTCGTAGGGACTTCCACGCGGCGATCGACTCCCTGTCCGTCTCACGCCGGACAGGAAGACGAACTGTGCGGCGCAATTGGGTCAGCTTGACCGGGGATCCGAGGCTCGACCGCGTTAAGGCGACTTGAGTAGGCGGACATCCCAGGCTAAACGGAGCCTCCTTTGGCGGGCGTAGTTCAGAGGTAGAACGTCAGCTTCCCAAGCTGAATGTCGGGGGTTCGATTCCCCCCGGCCGCTCCAATTTCCCCCTAGGCCGACATCTGGCGGACGGGCGCCAGCGCATCGGCCAAGTCCGCCGACAGCATCAGGTCCGCCACCAGGCGCGTCAGTTCCGGCGCTTTGCTGACGCCCAGCACCGCGAAGACGTTGGCCGAGCTTTCCTCGATGGACCAGCGGCTGACACCGAGGACGCTGGCCGCTTCGGGGCGGGTGTAGCCGGCGGCGCGCAGGGCGGCCGCGCGGGCGTCACGCAGGGTGAGGTTGAAGGCGCTGCGCAGCAGGGCGATGGCCCGGTCGCTGCGCAGGCTGTCGCCAAGCCAGTGGCCGGCGAGACGGTGGATCAGGGCGGACTGGCTATGGACGTCCGCGGCGCGCAGGGCGTCGCGGATTTCCGAGGCGGCGGTCAGGTGGGAGATGCCGAGCGCCCGGGAGGCGAGGCGCAGGGAGCCGTGCTCGACCAGGGCGCAGCAGACGCGGGCGCCGAGCCCGCTCATGCCCAGGCCGCGCGCCGCCTGGCGCAGGAGATCGCCGAAATGCAGGAGGGACACGACGCGCGCCTCGCAGGGCAGTTCATGGGCGGGACCGGGGGAATGGATCACCACAACCGTCCGGCCGAGGCGGTCGGCGGCGGGCCGCAGCACCGGCGCCTGGGTCGCCACCGCCGTGCGGCAGGCGGCGATGTCAAGATTGTCGACCTCGACGGGGAAGGCGCCGGCGTCGTCTCCGGCCGCCGCCAGCTTGCTGTTGCGGATCATCAGGCGGATGAGGCTCGCCGGAGCGGCGCGGCGCTCCCGCCGGCCGCCGGCCTCCGTGCTGAACGTCCTTTGCGACGTATTCGATACGAGTGCGTACAAGGTCCTTGGCTCCCACGATGGACTGACCACGGGACAAGGGATGCGCGGGCCGAGGCGGGGCCGCATCGTTCAAATGGATGAAAGCCGCGCGAAAAATCGCGCCCGGGCCCGATTATGGCGCCAGGGTCACCTGGGCCAGCAGGGCGGCGACCTCGGCCTGGCGGGCGCAGCCGGTCTTTTCCAGCACCTTGCGCAGTTGGGTGCGCACGGTGGTGATCGAGACACCGCCATCTTGAGCGATCTCCTCCGCCGTCTTGCCGGTGGCGACACCCCGGGCGACGCGGGCCTCCGAAGGGGTCAGGTCGAAGAGGGAGCGCAGCAGGTCGATCGACGGGGCCCGGTCGCTGGTCACCGGCGTCATCATCAGAAGGGCGAAGCTCTGGCCGAAGATGTCGTGGGCCGAACGGGTGATCGGCATGAGGTGCAGCACCATCACCGGCTTTCCGACCGCATCGCGCAGGGGAAAGGTCGAGGCCTTGGCTTCGGCGGATGCGCCGATCGCGGCCAGGGCGGCGGTCAGCATCTCCTGGGCCCGCTTGTCGCTGAGGATCAGGCGGTTGTTGGCGCCGTACCGGACCTGTTCGGGCAGGGCCTCGATGAGGTCGTTGGCCTCGATCACCGCGCCGGTCTCGTTGAGCAGCAGGGCGGGGAGGGACAGTTTGGTCAGGGCCTCGGTGGCGCCCTGGGCCCGCTGCAGGCCCAGCCGCGCGGTGACTAGGGCGGCGCGCGCCAGGTGCGGGCGAAGCTCGTTCAGGCGCTCGATGTGCTCGCGCTCCACCGGGCCGCGCTCGAAGGCGCGCTCGACGGAGAAGACGATGTTGTCGCCGGTCGGCACCTTGAGACCGGTCCCCGCCGACCAGCCAAGGCCCCTGGGCCGGAAAAAGTCGCGATAGATCGGATCGCGGTTGATCTGGTCCTCGCTCCAGAAATCCTGTTCGACGAAGAACGACGGCTGGCCCGCGCCCATCAGGCACGGCATGCGCGGACACTTGGTGAACCAGCCATCGTTGACATAGGCCTCGAACACCTCGCGGACGGTGTCGGACGCGGTCCAATAGAGCACCTTGCGGGCGGAAAAGAGCAGGCCGCCCCGCGACTCGGTCATGGCCGCCAGTTCGTCGAGCACCGAAGGCCAAAGCTCCGGCACGACACTGCTCTCATAGATGCGGTCGATCAGGTCGGTCTGCATGGGAGGGAGAATGCCATCCCGAGGCGGGGATGTCGCCTACTGCGTCCCGGCGGCGCTGGTCGTGGCGGCGGCCCTCGTCGGGGGAAGCAGCATGTGTTCCGGCAGCGACTCCGGCCTTTCGCCGGGCGGGATGACCAGGCCCTCGGTGACCACGCCCTTGGAGAAGCGGACCGGCGGGATGGGGCGGGGCGCCGGCGCGATGGATTTGTAGGAGACCGGGGTCATCAGCCGCTGGGTGGCGTCCGGGGTCATGACGTAGGCCGGCTTGGCGAAGACGCGAAGCGCATAGGAGATGTGGGTCTTGGGGCCGTCAGGGCCGGTCGGGCTGTAGTCGGCGTGGCGGCGCAGGGCGTAGTAGACGTCCGGCAGGCGGACCCAGCCGAGGATCTCGACGATGGGGCCGCGCGCCCGGACGAAGCCGTCATAGATCGGCTGCCAGGGGATGTAGCCGCCGATGAAGCCTTCCAGTTCGCCGTTGTCCTTCATCTGTAGTTCGGCGCGGGCCTTGAGGAGTTGCAGGCCGCCGTAGCTGCCGCCGGCCTCGTGCATGATGACCTCTGGGGTCACCTCGGTGATGATCTTTCCGTTGACGGTGCGGGCCTTGAGGATGGCTTCCATCCGCTGTTCGGGCTGGATGCGGAAGGTGTAGTCGGGATTGACCTCGCCGCTGCCGTCGGTGACGAGTTTGTCCTGGCTGGCGTAGATGCCCAGCGTCACGGCCTTGTCGTTCATCGGGTCCTTGCCCTGGCCGGCGACGACCAGCAGCACAGCCCAGGAGCCGCCCTTCATGGAATCGTTGGCGCCCACCGCGCTGGACGAGAGCTTGGGCGGGCCGCGGTAGTTCTTCCAGCAGCCGAAGGCGCGGTAGTAGTTGTTGTCGATCCCCGGTTGGCCCGTGGGGCTGACAAAGCCGGTGGCCGGATTGCCGTCCAGGTCGAAGCCCTCGCCGATCTTGCCCTCCACCGTGGGAAAGCCGACCTCGGGGGTGGAGGTGGGATGGATGTAGACGTTCTCGCGGTTCCTGCCGCGGAAGGCCATCTGGTTCTGGCCGTGGATCGGATCGCGGGTCGGGTTCGACGGCTCGCGCAGCCATTTGGCCTGTTCGGGAGTATAGCCGGCGTCGATCAGGACCTGGACCCAGTCGATCTCGGGGTTGGCGCCCTTGGGGCAGTCGGTCCCGGGCTCGAGCGCGCCCTCCTTGCCGCCATAGTACATAGCGGGCTCGTACCAGTTGATGACATAGGACCTGGTCCAGGCGGCCTGGGCCGCGCTGGAAACCGCCAGCGCCATGATCACAGCGCTTGTGAAGGCCGCCAGGAGTTTCATCCGCAACATCCCCAAATCGTTTTCGCCATGCTTGGCAGGGTGCGATTAACAACCAACCCGCTTTTGCAGTCAATTCATACTGCCGATGGGCGGGCCGTGGGCTCTAGCCCTGGCGGCTAAATCGTTGATGATGGAAACAGTCTGTGGCGCCTCACATCGCCGCCTGGGAGACGCACCATGATTGCGATGATGACGCGCAGGGTCCTCGCCGCCGCCTTGGCCGGAACGCTGTTGATCGGGGCCGGCGCCGTGCAGGCCGCCGACGCCCGCGCGGAGCTTGCCCCGCCGCCGACGCCGCAGTCGCAGATCTGGGCCGACCCGGCGTTGCCCGGCACGAGCGATGCGGCGGAGCTGGCGGCCAAGGGCTATGTCCGCGAAGAGTATTTCCAGAGGGGCGTGGCCAATGTCTATGGCTATGGCGCCGACGGAAAGGTGCGGGTCGAGCGCAGCGCCGTTCCCTATGTCACCCGCGTGGTGGTCGTCCGGCCCGCGGATCAGCGGCGGTTCAGCGGGACGGTTCACCTCAATCCCATGCATCCGGTGCAGGGCGGAACCTCCTGGTCCTCAGCCAAGGACTATGTGGTGGGAAACGGCGACGCCTATGTGATGGTGATGATCGGGGCCGACGACAACACCCGCCGCGCGCCGCCCAGCGAGGTCCCGATGATGGCGACCAAGGTGCTCGGCTGGTTCAATCCCGAGCGCTATTCAGCCATCCGCTGGCCGGACGACGAGGACGGCATCCGCTGGGATGTGTTCGCCGATACAGCGCGGCTGGTGAAAACGCCCGGCGCCCTGCTGGGGCCGCTCAAGGCGACCCACACCTACGCCAACGGCTGGTCCTATACGGGCAGTTTCCTGCGCACCTTCATCAATGCCGGCTTCCATGACGGGGCGCGTCTGCCGGACCGCAAACCGCTGATCGACGGCTATGTGATCGGGATTTCGTCGTTCACCTTCATCTCCGGCTATGTGCCGATCAACACCCGCAGCCAGAACCTGCCCGACACCGATCCCCGCCGGGCCAACCTTGCGATCGATGTCCCGGTCATCGAACTGCAAAGCGAGAACGAGGCGGTCACCAACCGTGACCCGCAGACGCCGGACAAGGACCGGGGCCCCGGCGCTCACCGGCTCTATGAGGTTCCGGGCCTGACCCACGGCGGCGGGCGGCGGGGCGGCGGCAATCAGCAGGCGCAGATCGCGCAGCGCACCGGCCAGGCGGCGGCCCCCCGCCGGGAGAGCTGCCCCATTCCGCAGACCGACATCGACATGGCCGACTACGCCCAGGCCGCTTACGCCAATCTCGACCGCTGGGTGCGGACGGGGACGCCCGCGCCGCGCGCCGCGCGCCTCAAACAAACCGCGGGCGTGAGTCTGAAGGACGCCAACGGCAATACGCTGGGCGGGATCAGGCCGGCCCAGCTCGAGGTTCCTCTGGCGTCTTACGGCCCGGCGCCGGCGGCCAGCGGCTGCGATGTGCAGCAGGGCCCGCGCCTTGGCAGCGCCATGATGCCAATGCGCCGGGTTCCGCTGCCGGCCGAGCGGCTGAAGGCGCTCTATCCGGGCGGCCAGGCCGAGTACCTGCGCCGCTTCGATGCGGCTGTAGACCGCCTTGTCCGGGAGCGCTGGATCCTGGCCGCAGACGGCGCGCGCCAGAAGCGCGAGGCCCGAGTGGCAGCGGCTGCCGCCTTCTAGGAAAGACCGATCGGCGTCGAGCGGAAGATCTCGTCCTCCTCCGGCGTCATCTCGGCCAGGACGTCGGCGAACAGCGGGGTCGACAGATAGCGCTCGCCGGTGTCGGGCAGCATGGCCAGGATGTTGGCGCCCTTCGGCGCGGTCTTGGCGATCTCCAGGGCCCCCGCGAAGGTGGCGCCCGAGGTGATGCCGACGAAGATGCCCTCCTTGGCCGCCAGGTCCTTGGCGCAGCGGATGGCGTCGGGGCCGGGGATGGCGAGCAGCTTGTGGACCTGCGCCAGATCGACCTCGCCGGTCAGGCGCGGGATGAAGTTGGGCGACCATCCCTGCATGGGGTGGGGCTTCCAGGCCGGGTGGGCGCTGGCGGGGGTGCCGTCGTCATTGCGCGCCTGAGGCTCGCCCGAGGCCAGCATGGCGGCGTCGGAGGGCTCGCAGACCACGATCTTGGTCTTGGGGCTTTCCTTGGCGAGCACGCGGGCGACACCGTTCAAGGTGCCGCCGGTGCCAAATCCGGTGACCCAGTAGTCGAGGCTTCCGTCGGGAAAGTCGGCGATGATTTCCGGCCCTGTCGTGCGCTCGTGCATGGCCGGATTAGCCTCGTTCTCGAACTGGCGGGTCATGAACCAGCCGTGCTTGGCGGCCAGTTCCTCGGTCTTCTTGACCATGCCGGTGGCGGAAAGGGGCGCGGGGGTGAGCACCACCTTGGCGCCGAGGAAACGCATCAGCTTGCGCCGCTCGACGCTGAAGCTTTCGGCCATGACCACCACAAGCGGATAGCCCTTGGCGGCGCAGACCATGGCCAGGCCGATGCCGGTGTTGCCGCTGGTCGCCTCGACGATGGTCTGGCCGGGTTTCAGCTCGCCGGACTTTTCCGCCGCCTCGATGACGCCCAGCGCCAGGCGGTCCTTGACCGAGCCGAGCGGGTTGAAGGCCTCCACCTTGACCCAGAGGTTTACGTGATCGGGCGCAAGGCGGTTGATCTTGACCACCGGCGTCCTGCCGATCGTGCCGAGGATGTCCTGATACCGCGCCATCTTGCTTGTCTCCCTGATCGTTCGAGCCTGCCGCGAGGGTAACATATCCCTCTCTGTTAGGCCTTGGCGGCCTTGGCCCTTTCGATCCCTTCCAGAACCATGGCCCGGGCAGAGTCTGCGTCGCCCCAGCCCTTGAGCTTGACCCATTTTCCGGGCTCCAGGTCCTTGTAGCTTTCGAAGAAGTGCTGGATCTGGCGAAGGGTGATCTCGGGCAGGTCTGAATAGTTTTCCACGTGGTCGTAGCGCTGGGTCAGCCACGAGGAGGGCACGGCCAAGAGTTTCTCGTCGGCCCCCGCCTCGTCCTCCATGAGCAGCACCCCGACGATGCGGCAGCTCATCACCGCGCCGGGGACAATGGCGCGGGTGTTGGCGACGATCACATCGCACGGGTCGCCATCGCCCGACAGGGTGTGGGGGATGAAGCCGTAGTTCCCCGGGTAGCGCATCGAGGTGTAGAGGAAGCGATCGACCATCAGGGCGCCGGCGCCCTTGAGCATCTCGTACTTGATCGGCTCGCCGCCGATCGGCACCTCGATGATGACGTTGACGTCGATGGGCGGGTTCCGTCCGATGGGAACGGCGTCGATATTCATGGGTAAGGTCTCTCAGGAGCTTTGCGAGCGGGGGCTTTTGGCGCCCGCCGCAAGCCCGCGTCAAGAAATCGCCAAACGGGGGGATCGAAAGCTAGACTTTGGGCGTTCTAGGCCGGGGGCGGCGAGGGGCGTACTTTGGGTCTCGAACAGAAATCATTCAACCGGCTGGTTGTCGGCGCCGTGGCGGGTGGGTTCGTCGCTGTGCTCTTGGCGGCCGGCGCCACGGCCTGGGCCGTGCGCGACAACCAGGTCTATTCGCGGGCGGTGGACCACACCTATGAGGTAGAGGGCGCCATCGCCCAGGTCCGCGTGACCGCAGAGCAACTTGAGGCCGCGCGGCGCGGCTATATGCTGCGCCCGGGCGATACCGGCCACCGCGACACCTATCGTCAGATGGCCGCCGCGGCGCCGGCCCTGCTCAAGAAGCTGCGGGGCCTGACCGCCGACAATCCGCGGCAGCAGGAGCAGATCGACGAGCTTGGCAAGCTCATGGCGCTCAATCTGATTATCACCGACGCCTCGGTGGACAAGGTCGAGCGCGGCGGCCAGGTCATGGCGATCCGGGAGTTTCAGGCTGACACCTCCGCGACCCTGCTGGGCGACATCCGCCGGATTACCGACGCCATGCGGGCGGAAGAACTTCGCCTCCTTCGGGTGCGCGACCAGGCCCGCGCCCAAAGCGTCATCACCCTCTACGGGGGCCTGGCCATCGCCCTGATCCTGCTGGCCTTCGTCGGCATCGGATCGCTGTGGGTAATCATCCGCTATACCCGGGAACTGACCGAAAGCCGCAACGCGCTGCGCCGCCTCAACGAGGGCCTGGAAGTCGCGGTCCGGGAACGGACGGGAGATCTGAAGCGCGCCAACGACGAAATCCAGCGCTTCGCCTACATCGTCTCTCACGATCTGCGATCGCCCCTGGTCAATGTCATGGGGTTCACCGCCGAACTGGATACGGCGCTCGCCACCCTGGGCGGCTTCGTCGACAAGGTGGAAAAAGAAGCCCCGGCCCTGGCCGACGGCGAGGCGCGGCACGCGGTCAAGACCGACCTTCCCGAAGCGATCGGGTTCATCCGCACCTCGACCCAGAAGATGGACCGGCTGATCAACGCCATCCTGCAGCTTTCACGGCAGGGTCGCAGGGTCCTGACTCCCGAAAGTCTCAACATGTCAGCGATTCTGGGCGGCGTTGCTGACAGCCTCAGATCCCTGTCGGACCAAAACGGCGCGGAAATCACGGTGGAGAGTCCGATGCCCGACGTTGTCTCAGACCGGATCGCTATAGAGCAGGTGTTCTCGAACCTTCTGGAGAACGCGGTGAAATATTCGAAGCCCGGAAAGCCGAACCACATTGTCGTTCGAGGTGAAGAGCATCCGGGACGCGTCGTCTATTCTATCGCCGATACCGGACGCGGCATCGACCCTAAGGATCACGAGCGGATATTCGAGCTTTTCCGCCGCTCGGGCGCTCAGGATCAGCGCGGCGAAGGCATTGGGCTTGCCCACGTCCGGGCGCTGGTCTACCGGCTCGGCGGTCTGATCAGCTGCGAGTCGGCGCTTGACCAGGGGGCCGTCTTCCGCGTCTCACTGCCGGCAAGACTTCTGGCTGAACAGGGAGCAGGCACGTGAGCACCGGCAGTTCCGTCACCATCGTCATGATCGAGGACGATGAAGGCCATGCCCGGCTGATCGAAAAGAATATTCGGCGGGCCGGCATCTCCAACGAAATCCAGCATTTCTCTGACGGCACTTCGGCGCTGCACTTTCTGTTCGAGCACCCCAGCGGTCCGGCCCTGAACGGCCCTGCGCTGGTTCTGCTGGACCTCAACCTGCCGGACATGAGCGGCACCGACATCCTGGTGAAGCTCAAGAGCGACGACTCGCCGCTCAAGCGCACGCCCGTGGTGGTGCTGACCACCACCGATGACAAGGTCGAGATCCAGCGCTGCTACGATCTGGGCTGCAACGTCTACATCACAAAACCTGTGAACTACGAAAGCTTCGCTCAGGCGATCCGGCAGTTGGGGCTCTTCCTGGCCGTCATCCAGGTGCCCGAAGTCGAGGCCTGATGACGGCAGCGGGAGCGAGCGTTCTCTACATCGACGACGATGAAGGCCTTCGCCGCCTCGTCGCCAAGGCGCTCGAACGCCGCGGCTACCGTGTGACTTTGGCCTCCGGCGGGATGGAGGGGGTGGCGATGGCATCGGCCCAGCCCTTCGATCTCATCGCGGTGGACCACTACATGCCTGAGATGGATGGCCTGGCCACCATCGAACAGCTGCTGAAACTCAAGGACTCGCCGCCGATCGTCTATGTGACGGGTTCGGAGGAGAGCAAGACCGCGGTCGCGGCGTTGAAGGCCGGCGCGGCGGACTACGTGGTCAAGACCGTCGGAGAGGACTTCTTCGACCTTCTGGCCAACACCTTCATCCACGCGATCCGGCAGGTGCGCCTGTCCCGCGCCAACCAGGAGGCGGAGGCGGCGCTGCGCGCGTCCAACGAGCGGCTCAAGACCCTGATGAGCGAGGTCAATCACCGGGTCGCCAACAGCCTGCAGCTGGTCAGCGCCCTGGTCCGCCTGCAGGCGGGCGCGGTGGGCGACGAGGCCGCCAAAGCCGCCCTGCTCGACACCCAGCGCCGCATTCAGGCGGTCGCCCAGGTGCACCGGCGGCTCTACACCTCTGATGGGGTGGAGTCGGTGGACGTCGCCGAATACCTCACCGCCCTGGTCGAGGACTTGCAGCGGACCTATGCCGAGGGCCACCACTGCCGGCTGGTGGTCGAGGCCGACCAGATCACGCTCGCCACCGACCAGGCGGTCTCCCTGGGCGTGATCGTCAACGAACTGGTCACCAACGCCTGCAAATACGCCTATCCCGGCGGCGGCGATGGCGAGGTCAGGATCAGCCTGCGCCGCGACGGCGGCCAGCACGCGGTCCTGACTGTGGCGGACGACGGCCTGGGCATGGAGATAGGCCCCGCCAAGGGCACCGGTCTTGGGACCAAGGTCATCGCGGCGATGGCGCAGAGCCTGAAATCGGCCCTGACCTACGATTCCGGCGGCAACGGCGTGACGGCGCGGCTGCGTTTCGCCGCGGCGTGAAGACCTGATCCGCTCGACCTACGGTAAGCCCCCCTTAACGACATAGAGAGTATATAGCGGCCGCAATCGGGGGAGACGCGGCTATGGGTCGCCGTTCGGAAGGGGACTGCGACGCCGACGCGTCGTTCTGGTTCCTGGAAAACAGCACCGAGCTGTTCGTCGTTATCGAGGGCGGCAAGGTCACCCGTGTCAATCCCGCCTTCTGCAAGGTCACCGGCTGGTCGCCTCAGGAGGTGATCGGCAAGACCATGTGGGAGCTGACTCCCAAGTCCGAAATCCCGATCCTCGAGGCCGCCGCGCAAGCCATGAAACTGCACGGCGCCTATGCTTCGGAGCACCGCATCCTCAAGAAGGACGGCCGCCATATTCACGTCCGCTCTCAGGCCAAGCTTGTGAAGCCGGGGATTATCGCGGGCCTGATGCAGGACATCACCGAGGAACGGCGCCGTCAGCGCGCGGCCGAGCAGGCCGAGCGTTCCGCGGAACTGCTGCGCACCTCGGCGGGCATCTCGGTGTGGCGCTACCGTCCGGACGACGACGTCTTCATTTTCGACAACCATGGATCGGCCGAAGTCGATGGCGCGCATAGCCAGGGCCGCAAGGTCGTCCAGGGCCGTATTCATCCCGAGGACAATCAGGCGCTGAGGGACGCCTGGCGCTCTACGGTGCAGACTGGCGAACTCTCCATCTTCGAATATCGCCGCCACAACGATGGCGACGCGCCGGACGCTGATTGGCGCCGGGTGCGGACCGCGTGGCGCGGCAGCCGTCCGATGGCCTCTGGCCGCTGGGAAGTGTTTGGCATCACCCAGGACATCACCGAACTGGCCAACGCCCGCGACGCGGCCCTGCGCGGCGAGGAGGCGGCCAAGGCGGCGGCGGAGACCAAGGCCCAGTTCCTGGCCAATATGAGCCACGAGATCCGCACCCCCATGAACGGGGTGCTCGGCGTGCTGCACCTGTTGAAGAACGAGCCGCTGTCCGACGAGGGCCGCAAGCTCTTGGGCGAGGCCTTGGCCTGCGGCTCCATGCTGGCTGAACTGCTCAACGACGTCATCGACTTCTCGAAGATCGAGGCGGGCAAGCTCGAACTCGCCCCCGAGCCCGTCGATGTCGCCGCCGCCCTCGAGGGGGTCGCGGCGCTGTTGAAGAGTCAGGCGCAGGATAAGGGCCTTTGGCTGCGTACGGCGGTCTCGCCGCAGGTGGGCTGGGTCCAGGCCGACCCGGTGCGTTTGCGGCAGATGCTGTTCAACCTTCTGGGCAATGCGGTGAAGTTCACCTTGAACGGCGGCGTCGAGGCGCGGATGAGCGTCAGGGGCGAAGGCGCCGCACAGCGCCTGCGGGTCGAAATCGAGGACACCGGCATCGGGATCTCCCGCGAGGCCTGCGGACGCCTCTTTGAGCGGTTTAATCAGGCGGACAACTCAACGACCCGCGAATTCGGCGGCGCCGGCCTGGGTCTTTCGATCTGCCGCGCCATGGCCGAGATGATGAGCGGCGAGATCGGCGTCGACTCGACGCCTGGCATGGGATCGACCTTCTGGTTCGAGATTGCCGCTCCCGCCTGCGCCGCAGCCTCAAGCGCCGGAGAGTCCGACGGCCGGTGGCTGGAAGGACTCTCGGTCCTGGTGGTCGACGACAATGCCACAAACCGTATCGTCGCCGGCAAGATGCTGGAAAACCTGGGCGCGGCGGTCACCACCGAAGTCAATGGCGCCCTCGGCGTCGAGGCGGCCAAGGCCGGCGGCTACGACCTGATCTTCATGGACATCCAGATGCCGGTCATGGACGGCATGGAAGCGACCCGCACCTTGCGCGCGCTCAATGGCCCGGTCGCCCAGACCCCCATCATCGCCATGACCGCCAACGCCATGGCCCATCAGAGGCGCGCCTATATGGCGGCCGGGATGAACGGCATGGTGCCCAAGCCCCTCTCGCCCCACACCCTGATGGCGGAACTGGCGCGGCTGATGGGCGAGGATGACGCTGCGGAAGGCCCAGCCCAGGCGCTCAGCGCTTAGACGGCAAGGGCTGCTGGGCGGTTGCGCCCGGACTTTTTCACGATGTAAATGCCTTTAGGCGCCCCTCGACGGGCGTTGAAAAACGACCGCGCGGAGCGATGGCGCTTAACGCGCGTGCAGAGAGGAAGTCCGGCCCTGCTGACCCTGGTGGAGGGATGGCGGCCCAAAAGATGCGTAGTGAGACCGCCCTATGACCGAAGCCGCCCAACTTCCCAAAGGCTGGCCTGTCTATTCGTTGAAACAGGCGAACGCGGCCCTGACCGCGCCCGGGATCAAGTTCGAGATGGAGGAGGTCATCATTGATGGCCGGCCTCAGCGGGTCTGGAAGAACGCGCCGCCGACCTTTCGCGACCTGTTCCTTGAGGGGCAGACCTATCCGGAACGCGAATTCTGCGTCTACGAAAATGATCGCGTCAGCTACCCGGCCTTTGGCAAGGCGGCCAAGACCCTGGCCCATGACCTCATCGCCCGCGGCGTGAAGAAGGGTGATCGCGTCGCCCTGATCATGCGCAACCTGCCGGAATGGCCGGTGGCCTTCTATGCCGGCCTGTCCCTGGGCGCGATCGTCACGCCGCT
>DGYN01000066.1:559-878 GCA_002398405.1 Caulobacteraceae bacterium UBA5005 | reverse complement strand
CCCCGCTGAACGCCTGGTGGACCAGCGCCGAGCTGCACTACGGCCTGACCGATTCCGGGGCCAAGATCGCCATCGTCGACGCTGAGCGGCTGGAGCGCATCTCAGAGCATATCGACCAGATCCCGGGCCTGCAGCACGTGCTGGTCGCCCGCTACGGGGACGACATCAGTCACCCCAAGATCAGTCGTCTTGAAGATGTGTTGGGCGCGGTCGCCGATTGGGAAAAACTGCCGGATATGGCCGTTCCCGACGTCGAAATCGGACCGGAGGACCCGGCCACCATCTTCTATACCTCCGGCACGACGGGCCGGCCCAAGGG
>DGYN01000066.1:0-204 GCA_002398405.1 Caulobacteraceae bacterium UBA5005 | reverse complement strand
CCCCCCCCCTGCCGGACCCCGACCTGCACAAGCAGCCGCAGAAGACGGCCCTGCTAGTTATCCCGTTCTTCCACGTCACTGGTTGTTTCGCCTTCCTGGCGCCGGTCGTCTGGGCGGGGAACCGGTTTGTTTTGATGCGCAAATGGGACGTCGAACAGGCCATGGCCCTGATCGAGCGCGAAAAGGTCACCCAGACCGGCGGGG
>DGYN01000035.1:9282-10910 GCA_002398405.1 Caulobacteraceae bacterium UBA5005 | reverse complement strand
CACCATGCTGATGGACGTGCCGGCAGGGCGCCCGGCGCGGCGGCGGGCTCCCGCGCCCGGCCTTCCGGCACGTCCATCAGCATGGTGACCTTGGTTTTGCGCCTAAGTGTCTCCAACAGGTCGCGCACCTCGCCAAGGGTCAGGAACCGTACGATCTGGGGCCTGGCCTCTTCAAGGCTGATGGGTTCTTCCGGCCGCCGGTCCTCGACCTTCATCAACACCCATCCGGCGTTGGTCTGGAACGGCCCGACGACCTGGTTTGGCCTGGCGGTCTTCAGCGCGGCCTCGTAGCCCTCGGGCATAACATCGGTGGTGAAATAGCCAAGGTCACCGCCGGAAAACCGCGTAGCCGCGTCGATCGACCGGGCCATGGCCAGGCTCTCGAAGGTCGCGCCGGAGGTCAAAAGCTTCTGCACCGCCTCGGCCTCGGCCTGGGTGGCGGTGACAATCTGGCGGCCGCGGAACTCCTCGCTCGGGCGGTTGGACTTGTGCAGTTCCTGATAGAGACCCCGGATGGCGTCGTCGTTGACCGCCTTTTCCACCGAATGCTCGACCAGAACATCCCCCAGGATGCGTTCACGCGCCGCGGTCAGGCGCCGCTGCACCGCCGGGTCCTCATGCAGATTGCGCCGGATGGCCTCGGCGGCCAGGAGTCGCTGGTCGATGAGCCCGTCCAGCACCTGGCGGAACAGTTCGGAGGAGGCGTCCAGGGGCTCGCCCTCGCCAATCAGGCCCTGCGCCACGGCGTCGCGCTTCACATCGCTCACCCAGACGGTGGAATCCCCGACCTTGGCCACCGCCACGTCGCCTGCCTCGGGGGCCCGCTCGACGCCGGGCTTTTGCCCACAGGCGGCCAGCGCCACAAGGGTTGCGACGGCGATCAGCGCTGCGGTTTTTCTTAGCGATACGATCATGTCCGCTCCCTATACCGGCCCTGCGCGGCATGAAAGCCCCGCCCACTCGAATCCGTCACCCTCATTAGGTGGCTTTCGTTGACACGGATTGACCCAGTACTTAAGTCTCCGCCGCGCTTAATCTGGCGGATTTTCCGGGGTTTCCGGCCGCTCCTCCTATAGTTCCCGGACCTCGACGACACCCATGCTCGGCATCGCCAAGAAGCTTTTCGGCTCTCCCAACGACCGCAGGGTCAAGGCGATGGGCGCCCGCGTCAAACGCATCAACGCGCTGGAGCCGGCCATGCAGGCCCTCTCCGACGAGGCCTTGCGCGGCAAAACGGTCGAATTCCGCGAGCGCCTGGCCAAGGGCGAAACCCTCGACAACCTCCTGGAAGAAGCCTTCGCCGTGGTGCGCGAAGCGGCCCGGCGGACCCTCGGGCAGCGCCCCTACGACGTGCAGCTGATCGGCGGCATGGTCCTGCACCAGGGCGGCATCGCCGAAATGCGGACCGGCGAAGGCAAGACCCTGGTCGGCACCCTGCCGGTCTATCTCAACGCCCTGGCCGGCAAGGGCGTCCACGTCATCACCGTAAACGACTACCTCGCCCGGCGTGACGCCGAGTGGATGGGTCAGGTCTACACCTTCCTCGGCATGGAAGTGGGCGTCATCGTCAACGGCCTCAGCCAGGGCGAGCGTCAGCGGGCCTATGGCAGCGACATCACCTACGGCAC
>DGYN01000035.1:8093-9085 GCA_002398405.1 Caulobacteraceae bacterium UBA5005 | reverse complement strand
TACGGCACCAACAACGAATTCGGTTTCGACTATCTGCGCGACAACCTGGTCTATGACCTGCGCGACATGGTCCAGCGCGGCCATAACTTCGCGATCGTCGACGAGGTCGACTCCATCCTCATCGATGAAGCCCGCACGCCGCTGATTATCTCCGGCCCCACCGACGACCGCTCCGAGGTCTACCGCACCATCGACCGGGTGGTGAAAGAGCTGGTCACTGACAAGGAAACCTACGACCTCGACGAAAAGCAGCGCTCGGTGATCTTGACCGAGCTGGGCGCCGAGCGCGTCGAGGAGATGCTGTTCGCCGGCGGGCACCTGGATCAGGACACCACCGGCCTCTACGACGCGGCCAACGTCTCGACCGTGCACCACGTCAACCAGGCTCTGCGCGCCAACACCCTGTATTCCAAGGACAAGGACTACATCATCAAGGGTGGCGAGATCATCCTGATCGACGAGTTCACCGGCCGCATGATGACCGGCCGGCGCCTGTCTGAAGGCCTCCACCAGGCCATCGAGGCCAAGGAAGACGTCGAAATCCAGCCCGAGAACCAGACCCTGGCCTCGGTCACCATCCAGAACTACTTCCGCCTCTACACCAAGCTCTCCGGCATGACCGGCACGGCGTCGACCGAAGCCTCCGAGTTCAACGACATCTACAAGATGGAAGTGACGGAGATCCCGACCAACCGTCCGATCGCCCGGATCGACGACGATGATGAGGTCTACCGCACCGCCGAGGAGAAGAACCGGGCCATCCTCACCCAGATCGAGGACTGCCATAAACGCGGCCAGCCGATCCTGGTCGGCACCGTCTCCATCGAAAAGTCGGAGCAGCTGTCGGAGCTTCTCAAGGCCCACACCTTCGAGAAGGACGGCAAGACCGTCCACGGCATCCCCCACGCCGTCCTCAACGCCCGCTACCACGAGCAGGAAGCCCTGATCGTCGCTGAAGCGGGCGTGCCCGGCGCGGTGACCATCGCCACCAA
>DGYN01000035.1:381-7881 GCA_002398405.1 Caulobacteraceae bacterium UBA5005 | reverse complement strand
ACCAACATGGCCGGCCGCGGCACCGACATCCAGCTGGGCGGCAACCTCGACATGCACCTGGCCAAGTGGCGCGCCGAGCAGCGGGAAAAGGGCGTCGATCCCGAACCCGGCGCCGAAGCCGAGGAAAAGGCCCGCTATTCCTCCGAGATTGAAACCGGCAAGGCCGAGGCGCTTGAGGCCGGCGGTCTCTACGTCCTGGGCACCGAGCGCCACGAAAGCCGCCGCATCGACAACCAGCTGCGCGGCCGGACCGGCCGTCAGGGCGACCCCGGCCGCTCGAAGTTCTACCTCTCCTGCGAGGACGACCTGCTGCGCATTTTCGCCGGCGACCGGCTGGACGCCATCATGCGCACCTTCGGCCTGCAGGATGGTGAGGCCATCACCCACAAATGGCTCAACAGGGCCATCGCCACGGCGCAAAAGCGCGTCGAGCAGCGCAACTACGACATCCGCAAGAACCTTCTGAAGTACGACGACGTCGTCAACGACCAGCGCAAGGAAGTCTTCCGCCAGCGCCAGGAAGTCCTCGAATCCTCGGACCTCTCCGAAGAGATCGTCGATATGCGCTACGAGACGATCACCGACCTGGTGGACCGCCACCTGCCGCCCAAGGCCTATGCCGAGCAGTGGGACGTCGAGGGCCTCACCGAGCGGGTCAAGACCATCCTGGGCATGGACCTGCCCATCGCCGCCTGGGCGGCCGAGGAAGGCATCGCCAACGAGGAAATCGAAGAACGCATCCGCACCGCCGCCGACCAGCGCTGCGCCGAACGGGAGGTCATCGCCTCGCCCGAACAGATGCGGCAGATCGAAAAGAGCTTCCTGCTGCAGATGATCGACGCCCAGTGGCGCGAGCACCTGATGCACCTGGATCACCTGCGCAACGTCATCGGCCTGCGCGGCTATGGCCAGCGCGACCCGCTCAATGAATACAAGACCGAGGCCTTCGCCCTCTTCGAGACCCTGCTGACCAACCTTCGCCAGCAGACCACCCAGCTTTTGATGACCATCCGCTTCGAATACGCTCCGCCTGAGCCGGCGGCGCCCGAAGACATGATCGCCATCCACATGGACCCGGCCACCGGCGAGAACGACGCCAACAATTTCTACGGCGATCAGGTCGGGGATTCCCGCCAGCGCGAAGCCCTGTCGGTCAGCGCCCTTCCCGAAGGCTGGGACCGCACCGCCCGCAACAGCCCCTGCCCCTGCGGCTCAGGCAAGAAATTCAAGCACTGCCACGGGGCGCTGGTTTAGGCCCGCTGAGCCTGCGCTGTCTCCTGTTCGCTGGCGTCGAAAACGTCCGACAGCACCTGGAACAACTTTGCCGCCTCTATCGGCTTGGCCAAGTGCCCGTCCATGCCCGCGGCGATGTACTCGGCCACCTGATGCGACATGGCGTTGGCGGTGAGCGCCACGATCGGGGTGCGCGCCTGGCCGGTCTTGGCCTCATAGGCTCGGATGTGGCGAACCGCCGTGGGCCCATCCATCACCGGCATCTGCACGTCCATCAGGACAAGATCCCAGCCGCCCTGCTCGAAGGCTTCGACCGCCAGGGCGCCGTTCTCGACGATGGTGGGATGCAGGCCGATCTGGCCGAGCAGGGTCTTCAGGACAAGCTGATTCACCGAATTGTCCTCGGCCGCCAGGATTTTCAGGTCGATCTCGCCGGTGGCGCGCGCCGCCGCCTTGGGCTTGACCTGAGACGCCGCGCCCAGCCGCTCCATCGGCAGGGTCACGGTAAAGCTCGACCCTTCACCCGGCCGGCTCTGGGCGGAAACATCGCCGCCCATCAGCACCGCCAGTTCCTTGCAGATGGCCAGGCCCAGGCCCGTGCCGCCGAACTTGCGCGTCATCGAGGCGTCGGCCTGGGAAAACTTGGCGAACAATCCGTCCAGCGTCTCAGCGGTCATGCCTATGCCGGTGTCCGAGACCGTCAGCAGCAGGTTGGCGCCATCGAAGCTGGCGACCACGCCGATTTCGCCCTCCTCGGTGAACTTCAGGGCGTTGGAGATCAGGTTATAGAGAATCTGCCGGATGCGGGTCGGATCGCCGCGATAGGTCCCGGAGGCCGCCTCGATATCCAGCCGGAAGGAAATCCCCTTGTTTTCCGCCAGCGGCGTGAAGGTTCCATAGGCGCCGCGGGCGATCTCGGCGAGATCGAACTCGATCATCTCGAGCTCCATCTTCCCGGCCTCGATTTTCGAGAAGTCCAAAAGGTCATTGAGGATCGCGAGCAGCGATTCGCCTGACTGCCGCACCACGTCCAGCCGCTCGCGTTGCACCGGCGTCAGCTCATCCGCCGCCATGGCCTGGGCCATGCCCAGCACGCCGTTGAGCGGGGTTCTGATCTCGTGGCTCATGGTCGCCAGGAAGGCGCTCTTGGCGACATTGGCGGCCTCGGCAAAGGCCTTGGCCTCGGCCAGCACCTTCTCGCCCATCTTGCGGTCCGTGATGTTTTGCAGTGAGCCGACCAGGCGCAGCGGCCGGCCCGCCTCATCCCGGAACATCTTGGCCGAGGCCTGCACCCAAAGGTCCTTGCCGTCCTCACGGTTCACCCGCCATTCGATGGGCGTAAGAAGGCCGGCGGACTGCATGATCTGGGAATCGTGCGCCGCCTTGCGCTCCCTGTCGTCGGGATGAACGAACAGGTTCTTGCGGTTGGCGATGTCGATCCATTCCAGCGGGCGGTCGAAGAAGGTTTCCTCGATCCCCGTCTTGGTCAGGGTCTGTTCAACGAAGTCGAAATCGAAGACATGCAGATTCGCCGCTTCGACCGCGGCCTCCAGACGCTCTTCCTGGCGCTTGAGTTGGTCGAGCAACTGCGCCCGTTCGGACTGCGCCAGAATGCGGTCGCACTCGTGCCCGACCACCGCGGCCAGATCCGCGAGCCGGCTTGAAAGATTCTCGTCTCGTTCGCGGATCTTGAGCCCATAGACCGCCAGGGCGCCGACCGTAAAACCGCTCTCAAGATCAATAGGGGCGCCGGCATAGAACCGCAGGTAGGGCGCTCCGGCGACCGCGTCGTGGGATGAAAAACGCTCATCCTTCGTCAGGTCCTCGACCCAGATGACCTCGTGCCCCTGGCGGACCAGCTCGCTCGCCGGATCGCGCATGGCGTCCTGGCCGCGGGCCCCGCTCGCCCGCCAGATTTCCTCGCCGCGGAACAGATTGACGTCGGCGAGCGGCGCTCCGAACAGAGTCTTGGCCACCCGCGCGATACGGGCAAGCGTCGGGCGCAGGGCGTCCAACTCAGCCTGGTCCAGGGCAGCGCTCTGATCGGGTAGAAGTTCGGTGGGCATCGGCCCGGTGCGCCTCGCGTCTACAAATACGAAGCCATCTTGGGCGGCGAGCAGTTAATATCGCCTTCTCAACAGAGGGATGGGGATAGGACAGAACGCCGCGCTTTCAGCGGCTTGCGATCATTCCTCCCAGCCGGCCGGTGATGATTTCCTCGGCCTCTGAAACGATACGGCTGATCAATTCGGCGCAGGTCGGAATGTCGTTGATCAGGCCCTGGATCTGACCCGCCGACCAGACGCCATAGTCCGGATCGCCGTCCTCGTAGACGATCTTGCCCCGCGCCCCGGCCACCAGCGCCTTGACCTCCTCGAAGGTCGCGCCCTGCCGCTCCAGTTCGAGGACCTGCTGGCTGATGGCGTTCTTGGCGACCCGCGAGGTGTTCTTGAGCGTGCGGAAGATCAGGTCGGTGGAGCGCTCGTCATTGGCCACGATCTGCTCCTTCACGATCTGATGGATCGGGGCCTCCTTCGTGGCCATGAAGCGGGTGCCCATGTTGATGCCGTCGGCCCCCAGAGCCAGGGCCGCGACCAGCCCCCGCGCATCGCCGAACCCGCCCGACGCGATCATCGGGATCTTCACCTTGTCCGCCGCCGCCGGGATCAGAACCAGGCCGCCGACATCGTCCTCGCCGGGGTGGCCCGCGCATTCCAGCCCGTCGATGGAGATCGCATCGACCCCATACCGCTCGGCCGACAGGGCGTGGCGAACGCTGGTGCATTTGTGAATGATCTTGATGCCGTGGGGCTTGAGCGCGTCGATTTGCTCCTGCGGCCGGTTCCCCGCCGTCTCGACGATCTTGATCCCCGCCTCGATGATGGCTTGGCGGTATTCGGCGTAGGGCGGAGGCTTGATCGCCGGCAGGATAGTGACGTTCACCCCGAACGGCTTGTCGGTCATCTCCCGGGTCCGCGCGATTTCCTTGGTCAGGTCCTCCGGCGTCGGCTGGGTCAGCGCCGTGATCATTCCCAGCGCCCCCGCATTGGCCACCGCCGCCACCAGCTCAGCCCTGCCGACCCACTGCATGCCCCCCTGCACGATGGGATGGTCGACGCCGAACATTTCGGTGAAGCGGGTCTTGATCATGGGGTTCCCCTGAAGCTTTTGGCCGTCCTTCTAGAGGACTGACGCAAGGTCAGCAAAGCACCTTCTTCCCCTCCCTAGGGGAGGGGTAGGGGTGGGCTTACGGTCTATGAGAAGGCCCTAATTCCCTGCCGGGCATAGATGCGGTGACGAGTCTCGGGGCCCCGTATACCCTCCCCCTGCGGCCTCCCTCCGGGAGGGGAGAAGAAACTACGGACGCAGCTAACCGGCCGTCCGCCCGATCGCCGCGAACCGTTCCGCCCGCTGCAGCCGCAGCGCGTCTGGCGAAAGCGACAGCAGGCCTTTGAGCTCTTCCTCGATGGCGTCGCCGGTCGAGGCGATGGCGGTCTCCGGATCCGAATGCGCCCCGCCCGGAGGCTCCTTGATCACCCGGTCGACGACGCCCAGGCGCTTCAAGTCATCCGCCACGATCTTCATCGCGGCGGCCATATGCGGGGCCTGCTCGCGGTCGCGGAACAGGATCGAGGCCCCCCCCTCCGGCGTGATCACCGAATAGATCGAGTGCTCCAGCATCATCACCCGGTTCCCGGCCGCCAGCGCGATGGCGCCGCCCGAGCCTCCCTCCCCGGTAATGGTGCAGATCATCGGCGTTCCCAACGTCAGGCAGCGCTCGGTCGAGCGGGCGATAGCCTCGGCCTGGCCGCGCTCCTCGCCGCCGACGCCCGGATAGGCGCCCGCCGTGTCGACAAAGGTCAGCACCGGCAGGTTGAAGCGTTCAGCCAGGTCCATCAGCCGCACGGCCTTGCGATAGCCCTCGGGCCTGGCCATGCCGAAGTTGTGCTTGATGCGGGTGGTGGTGTCGTGGCCCTTCTCATGGCCCAGCACAGCCACCGGCGTGCCGCGAAACCGGCCCAGCCCCCCAACGATCGCCTGGTCGTCGGCGTAGTTGCGGTCGCCGCGCAGCTCTTCGAAATTCTCGATCAGCCCCGCCACATAGTGCGAAAAGTGCGGCCGGTCGGGATGGCGCGCGACCTGCGTCTTCTGCCAGGGGTCGAGCTTGGCGTAGGCCTCGCGGCGCATCTGGTCGATGCGCGCCCTAAGCGTGACCATCTCGGCTTCCAGCGAGCCGTCCCCGGCCGCCTCGGACAGCCTGGAGAGTTCCTCGACCTTGGCCTCAAGCTCCCCGATGGGGCGTTCGAATTCGAGATAGTGACGCGGGCTATCCATACGGCCTTGATCGTGACGAGCGGGCGAGGCCGCAAAACGGTGCGGACGTTAGGCGGATTGGCTGTCGGGGACAAGGTTGCGTTGGGGATTGTCGGCGCCCCGGCCCCGGCCCCGCGATGGGCGTTCCGGGATCAGCTTCGACGGATCAGTGCAGGCGTTCAGCAGGCCTCCCTGGACGAAGCGCACCCGGCGCGACCCGTCCGCCCGCCAGAGAACGGTGAGGGTGTAGACGCAGGGGTAGACCGCCCAGCCATAGGCCGCCCGCTGCCGCTCGGTATCGACGTCGAATCCTTGCCGCTTCAAGGTGTCGGTCAGTTGCTGCACCGGCGATCCGACCGGAAAGGCCTGGGTCAGCCTGCGGCTCCAGGAGGGGCTGTAGTTCCCCGGCTGAGCAAACATGCCCTTGGCCAGCGGCGGAACCTCATTGAACCAGCCCATCCGCCACAGGACCTTGTTCCAGACAAAGCCGCCGCCGACGCAAAGCGCCAGGGCCACGAGACAGAAGGTGATCAGATACGCCGGACGCATCGGCGAGACCTTAACGCCGGCGGTACGGCCGGTGATTTCGGAGCGGTCACAAAATCTCCGCCACAAAATGGCCCCGAAGCAGCGGCTTGACTTGCACCTGAGACAGGTGTCACACATAGCCAAATGTTACGGATGTCACAGAAATGAAGATCACCGGCGCCGAAAGCCTGATCATGGAGGTCCTGTGGGCCGCCGACCGCCCGGTGTCCGCCGAGGAGATCAAGGCCGCCCTCACCGGCGAGGACTGGAACGAGGCCACCGTCCGCACCTTTCTCACCCGCCTGGTGAAAAAGAAGGCCGCCTCGCAAACGAAAGACGGCCGCCGCTTCCTCTATCGGCCCCTCGTCAAGCGCGGCGACTATGTTCACGCCGAGAGCAAGGGCCTGGTGGACCGGCTGTTCGGCGGCCAGATTGGCCCGTTCTTCGCCCATTTCGCCCAGCGCGAGAACCTCACCGACGAAGAGATCGCCGAACTCAAACGCCTGGTGGAGGAGCTCTCCAATGGCCGTTGAGATCCTGTCCGACCTCATCGTCCTCAACCTCGCGGCGGCGGCGGCGATCCTCGCAGTTTTCCTCCTGCGCAAACCCCTGCGGGAAATATTCGGCGCGCGCATCGCCTACGCCCTCTGGGCCCTGGTCCCGCTGGCGGCCTTGGCGACCTTTTTTCCGGCCCGGCGCATCCTTTTGGACCCCCCGCCGCCTCTCCCCTTTGATCCTATCGCGCTGACGGCTGGCGAGGCTGCGGCGGGGTGGGCGGACCAGGCCGAACCGTTGTTCTCGGCTGGCTCCCTGGCTGTCGTCGCAGTGGCCCTGTGGCTCGCGGGCGCGGCGCTCGGCCTGGTCCTACTCACCCTGCGGCAGAACCGCTCGATCAAGCGCCTGGGCAATCTGGCCCTTGCCCCCTGCGGCCGGCTGTGGCGCGCCGCCAATCCCGCCGTCGGACCCGCCGTGATCGGCATCCTTAGCCCGCGCATCGTCATCCCCGCCGACTTCGACACCCGTTTCGCGCCGGAGGAGCGGGACGTGGTCCTGGCCCACGAGACCGCGCACCTTCAATCCCAGGACGCCCGCCTCAACGGGCTCGCGACCCTCATTCAATGTCTTTGCTGGTTTAACCCCCTGGTCCATCTCGCCGTGCGCCGGTTCCGCGCAGACCAGGAAATCGCCTGCGACGAGGCCGTGCTCTCGCGTTTCCCGGATCGGCGGCGGACCTATGCCGACGCCCTTCTGAAAACCCAACTCGCCGCCGCGCCCCTCCCTCTCGGCTGTTACTGGCCGGCGCGGTCGGCGAGCCCCTTAAAGGAACGCATCGCCATGTTGAAAAAGGCCCTCCCCGGCCGCACCCGCCGCCTCGCGGGCGCATCCCTGGTTCTCTCGCTGGCCGCCGGCGCCACCGCCGCCGCC
>DGYN01000035.1:0-163 GCA_002398405.1 Caulobacteraceae bacterium UBA5005 | reverse complement strand
GCCGGCGCCACCGCCGCCGCCTGGGCGGCCCAGCCGGCCGACTACGTCTTCGTCCCGGTCGAGCCGGGCTTTGTTCCAGTCAAGGCCGCCTTCGTCGAGGTCGTCCAGACTCCAGCCCCCCGCGCCATCCCGGCCCCACCCGCACCTGCCGCGCGGGCCGCCC
>DGYN01000012.1 GCA_002398405.1 Caulobacteraceae bacterium UBA5005 | reverse complement strand
CCCTCCCCTAGGGAGGGGAGAAGGAAGGCAGGGCGCCTTCACCTAGCCGTCTGCGAGCGCCATGACCCAGCCGATCGACGTCTATTATTGGCCGACGCCCAACGGGCGGAAGATCACCATCGCCTGCGAGGAGATGGGCCTGGCCTATGAGGTCAAGTTCGTCGACATCAGTGACGGCGATCAGTTCAAGCCGGCCTTCCTGGCGATCAGCCCCAATAACCGGATGCCGGCCATCGTCGATCCGCAGGGGCCGGGCGGTAAGCCGATCAGCGTTTTCGAGAGCGGGGCGATCCTGCAGTACCTGGGGCGCAAGACCGGGCTGTTCTATCCGGTCGAGGAGCGGGCGCGGGTCGAGGTCGACGAGTGGCTGTTCTGGCAAATGGCGGGCCTTGGCCCCATGGCGGGGCAGGCGCACCATTTCCGCACCTATGCGCCGGGGTTTTTGAAGGACAGCCGCCACACCGCCTATGGCGCGACCCGCTACACCAATGAGGTCAACCGGCTGTACGGGGTGATGGAAAAGCGGCTGGAGGGGCGGGACTATCTGTGCGGCGACTATTCCATCGCCGACATGGCCTGCTTTCCTTGGGTTATCCCGGCGGCCCAGGGGCAGAACTGGGCGGATTTTCCGCTGCTGTCGGCCTGGCATAGGCGCGTCAGCGAGCGGCCGGCGGTGATCAAGGGCAGGGCCATCGCCGCTCCCGCCAAGGGGGTGGCCAGCCTGCAGGGCAGCGAGGAGGAACAGGCCAAGGCCCGCGCTATGCTGTTTGGCCAGCGGGCGCGGCGCTGACGCCACAACCTGCGGCTGGTTGACGCTGTTAAGAGCGACGTTCTGTCAGCTTAACCATATCGTAAGCACGCGGGCGCTTTTCTGATTCCCGACACTCATCAGGTGTTCCGGCAGAAGCCGGCAATGCCTTGAAAAGGGGGAAGAAAATGTTGCAAGCGTTAGCAGAAGCCGAAGGCCTGCCGTTGCCGGGCCCGGACGCGTCGGGGGATGAGCTGTTCCGCATGGGCCTGCTTTATTCCACCGGCCAGGGCGGGGCGCCGCTGGACTATGTTTCGGCGCACATGCTGTTCAACCTGGCCGCCATGCGGGGCTCTCTCGAAGCCAAGATCTACCGCAAGGAACTCAGCCAGGAGATGGACGCCGCCGAGGTCGCCGAGGCCCAGCGCGCCGCCCGCGAATGGCTGGCCCACGGGTAAGAGACTAACGCCGGCCTAGGCTGCCGGACAACGCGCAGGAGTCGCGTGGATTACGCGTCCCTTCTCCCCACGGGAGAAGGTGTGGGCGAAGCTGACGGTTGAGGGGCGGCTCGAACGCCCGCCCGTCAGCGCTCTACAGACACAGTTCAAAACTTTAGAGGGGGGAACCGCCCCTCATCCGACCTCCCCGGTCGCTTCGCGACCACCCCCCTCGCTTCGCGATCCACCCCCGGAGGGGGTGGATGGGAGGCCACCTTCTCCCGAGGGGAGAAGGAACGCGCAAATCACCGGTATTGCGGCCTCTTCGGCAGCCTAGCGGCCGCCGATCCTACTGGTAATTGCCGTTGATCGCGTAGTTGAAGGTGAAGGGCAGGGCATCCCGCAGATATTGCTGCATGAACAGGCCCACTTGGGCGACGCCGGACCTGGGCACATAGACCACGTCGCCGCGGGCCAGAGGCACGAAGTCGGGCTGGTCGCCGTGGCGGAAGGCCTTGGAGAGGTCGGCGGTGCGCATCATGGCGGTTCCGCCTTCGCCGCGGCGGATGATCACCACCTTTTTCATATCGGCAGAAGTCTTGAAGCCGCCCGCCTGAATGATGGCCCGAAGGGCGTCGCCGTCGCCGATCATGTCGTAGACCGCAGGCTGGCCAACCTCGCCGCCGACGAAGACCTTGATGGGCTGGGCCTTGACCGACATCTCAATCTGCGGACGGCGCAGTTCCCGGGCGTAGAGCCGTGCGGCATCGGCGCGAACCTGCTCGATCGGCCGGGCGGCGACCATCATCGGGCCGACCAGCGGCAGGCTGACGCGGCCGTCCGGCTGGACGGTCAGGACCTTGTTGAGTTCGGGCGCGGAGGGGATCTGGAGGTCGATCTCGTCGCCGGGAAACAGTTGATAGGACGGTTCGGCGTCGTTCCAGGCGGCGTAGCCAATATCCTGAAATCCATAGTCTTCCTCGGCCGGCGCTGCTGCCGGGCGCTTCGCGAGGTCCCTGATCGGCGCGAAGGCCGAGGCGAAGGAGGCGTCGCCCATTTCGGCCATGGTCCCGCAGCCGGTGAGCATCAGGGCCGAGGCGGCGAGGAGGAGCTTTCTGGCTCGCAAGGGTAAGATTCCTTCGCGGAATTGGATTTGACCCATTCGTTAAGGAAAATGGGTAACCGATCGTTAACGCCGTCCGCTCAGGGTCAATCTGAAGAGCAATTTTAGCGATCAGAAGATTCGCAATGAGCACGGCGGACGCCTGGAACTACGCAGCCCCCGGAAGCGCTTACCGGCCGCAGGACGGCTGGAGCGACCGGCCGCGCTATGCCCCGGCCGATTTCATCACCCTTCTGTGGCGCGAGCGCTGGTTGATGATTGGGGTTTTTCTGGTTCTGTTCGCCCTGGGGATCGCCTTCGCCTTTACGCTCAAGACCACTTACACAGCCTATTCCAGCGTGCTGGTCAGGCTTGGCCAGGAATATGTCTATCAGCCGCGCGCCGGGGATGCGGGCCGCGGCGCCGTGCCCGAGTCGGACGCGGTGATCGCGTCGGAGACGGAAATCCTGGGGTCGAGCCAGCTGAAGGAGCGGGTGATCAACCGCATCGGGATCGCCACGCTCTATCCCGAGCTCAAGGCCGGCTCGACGCCGGCGGCCAAGACCGAGGCCATGGCCAAGGCGGTGCAGAGCTTTGAAAAGAGCTTCAACATCGGCACGGCGCCCTCCATCCCGACCATCAAGCTGTCGTTCGAGCACGAGGATCCGGCGCTGGCGGCGCGGACGCTCAACGCCCTGATGGACGAGTACCTGATCTACCGGCGCAGCGTCCTGATGGACGCCAGCGCGCCGGCTCTGAAAGCCCAGAAGGAAAGCTCGCAGGCGCAGCTGACCGCGACGGATCAGGCCTATCAGACCTTCCTCGACTCAAACGACCTGGGGGATTTCGAGAGCCAAAAGACGGCGCTCTCCCAGGCTCAGATCCAGCTCGAGCAGCAGCGCTACACCCTGGAGACGTCGCTGCGGGAAAAGCAGGGGCGGCTGACGGCCCTCAACAGCCAGATGGCGGGCCTGACCGCCGAGGCGCCGCTGTACCGCGACCTCAATCTGAAGGCCAACGAGAGCCGCGATGACCTGCGCCGCAAGCGGGCTGAGCTGCTGTCGCGCTACAACCCCGACTCAACGCCGGTGCGCGAGATCGATCAGCAGATCGCCGAGCTGGAAAAGTCCCTGGCCGCCACCCCGGCGCCGGGCGACGCCGCCCGCCGTGTTGGACCCAACCCCATCTATCAGACCCTGCAGACCGAGAAGATCCAGGTCACCGCCGATGTCGCCGCCATCCGCCAGTCGCTGTTCGAGGTGACCGACCAGCTGCAGGAGGTGAAGGACCGGCAGCTGCGCCTGGCGACGCTGGAGCCGCAGTTCCAGGGCTATTCCCGCGACCGGACGATCCTGCAGGACAACGTCCGCGACTTTACGGACCGCGAGCAGGAGAGCCTGGCCGCCGCCGCCATCGCCGAGCAGGGCGCCGACAATATCCGCATCGTCGGCCGCGCCACGCCGCCGGTGCAGGGCGAGAGCAACAAGCGGATCGTGGCCGCGCTGGCCTTGGTTCTGGCGGCCTTCACGGCCCTGGCGGCAGGCTTGCTGCACATCTTCACCCGCGGGGGCCTTAGCACCCCGGCGTCCGCCGGCCGCACCCTGGGCCTGACGGTCCTGGCGACCGCGGGCGTCAAGCGCTAGGCCGTGGGGCACAAAGCCCCCATGATGGCCAACGGCGGTCCTGGGCGATTCGGCTATGATTGATTTAACTGCGGAAATGGCGCGCCTGGCCGACTCGCTGGGAGAGCTCGCCAAGGCTCAGGCGCCGGGGCACGGCCGGGTGATCCAGTTCGCCGCCGCGCGGCCGGGCGAGGGGACCTCCACCGTCGCCCGCGAGTTCGCCCGTTTCGCCGCCGCCCATGCTCAAAGGCCGGTCTGGCTGGTCGACCTGGACCTGATGGGCGCGCACCAGTTCGGGGCGGTCTGCGCGCGGGGCTCGCAATACGGGCGGATCGGCGGGCCGGCGGGGGCCTCTCCCGATGGCTCGATCTTCTTCACCGTGCGGCCCCCGGCGAAGGACAAGAGCGGCGTGGTGGTTCCCGACGCCCGCTATCTGGTGGCCCATCCGGTGGGTGGCTCGAATTTCTGGGTGACGCGGTTTCGCCGCGAACAGATGAGCCCGGGCCAGGAAGTGCACATCACCCCGACGCCTGCCTACTGGAACACCATGCGCCGCCACGCCGAGCTGATCATCATCGACGCGCCCAGCGCTGAGCGCAGCCAGGCCAGCGTGATGATCGCCCCCTTCGCCGACGCCACCGTGCTGGTGGTGGCGGCCGACGCGGGCGATTCCCGGCCGCCCGCCATCCTCAAGAGCGCCATCCAGGCGGCCGGGGGCCGCACGGCGGGGCTGTTCTTCAACAAGGTTGAAGTGGAACCACCCAAGTTCCTCAAGAGCGTGCTGCCGTGACCCATGCCACGCCGGTAGGCTACGCCCCGGCGATGCCCAGGCGGATGACCGGGTTCGAGGTCCTGGTCGCCGCCGCCATGGTTGGCATGCTGGCAGTCTTTTCCCAGGGTTGGATCATGCCTCTGTTCGGGGCGAAGATGTCGGCCTCGGCCGGCGGTGTGGTGCGCCTGATCTATTTCCCGGCCTATCTCGCGGGCCTGGCGATCCTCATTCTCAATGCCGGGGACGCCCTCAAGATTCTCATCCGGCAGCCCTTCCTGCTGCTGCTGCTAGGTTTGTCCGTCGCCTCGGTGGTCTGGTCGATCAATCCAGGCGAGTCCGTGCGCCGGGTGGTCGCGGTGGGTTTCACCAGCCTCGCGGGGGTCGCGTTGGCGGCGCGCTACAGGTGGGCGCAGATGGCCGAGATCATGGCCATCGCCTTTGCGGGCCTCTGCGTTCTCTCATTCCTGGTGGCGGCGGCGATCCCGTCGATGGGCGTGATGTCCGAGCTTTTTCCAGGCGCCTGGCGAGGCCTGTGGTCTGAGAAGAATGCGCTGGGCAACAATATGGCGCTGTTCTTCCCCGTGCTTGCCGCCGCCGCCATTCTCAATCCCAAGCGGTGGGTGATGTGGGCGGGGGCCTGTGCGCTCTGTTTCCTGCTGCTGCTGCTGTCGACCTCAAAGACCTCCCTGCTGGCCACCCTGCTGGCCATGGTCGGCATAGCCTTCGTGGCGGTCGTGCGGTCCAGCCGGATCATGGCGGTCGTCGCCTCCTATAGCGCGGTGCTGGTCATCGGCCTGGCGGCGGGGGTGATCATCCTGGCGTCCGGGTTTGTGTTCGAGCTCCTGGGCAAGGACGCCACCCTGACCGGCCGGACGCAGATCTGGACGGCGATCATGATGGAGGTGGATAAGCATCCCCTGCTAGGTCACGGCTACGGCACGGTATGGACCGACACCGGCAGCTGGGGGCCGCTGCCCTGGATCGTCAAGCACGCCGGCTTCAAGCCGATCCACGCCCACTCAAGTTGGATGGAGATGCTGCTGTGGCTGGGCTGGACGGGCCTCATCGCCTGGATCGTCTTCTACGCCCAGACCATGATCGCGGGGATCGTGTCGATCTTCCGGGACAAGGGGGCCTACCTCGCCTTCCCCTTCCTGCTGGCCTATTCGATGATCTCGATCACCGAGAGCGTGACCCTGACCTACAACGATCTGCGTTGGGTGATCTTCGTCGCCATCGCCTGCAAGCTGGCGTATCCGGACCGGTTGAAAAGCTAGCCCGGCAGGCAGGGAGTTCATAAGTCCCCCAACGCCGGCAGATCGCTCCGGTCTCCTTCTCCCCTCCCATAGGGTGTTTGGACCGGAGACATCCGT
>DGYN01000132.1:39462-68862 GCA_002398405.1 Caulobacteraceae bacterium UBA5005 | reverse complement strand
CCGGGCCGCCGGTCGGCGCCGTGCGGGGCTGACCCGCCGGAACGGCGTTGGGACCGCAGTTGAAACCGACGCAGATGCCGCGCGGATCGGCCGGACGGGCGCCGCCGCGGCCGGTCCCCCAGACGCCGCTGAAATCAGGGACTCCGTCGGCGGTGCGCGCCAGGGCGGCGGCGGGCGCTGGCGCTTGAGCCTGGGCGGCGGCGAACAGACCCCCGCCGAGGATGAGGGCCAGGGCCGGAGCGGCGAGGCTGTAACGAAGCACGGTCTTGCGCATGGTGACTACTCCCTGAAGCCTTCAAAGGTGATGATCGAGCCGTCAGCGTACTTGTGATAGATGCTGAACCCGAGGTTGGGGTCCTTCAGGGCTGGGCGGATGGTGACCTCCACCTCCTGGCCGTTGCTGCGGAGTTTCTGGGCGGTAAGGCCGGCGGCGCGCGCCATGCCGACCGGGACCGATTCGATGTTGTAGGTCCGGGCCTTGCCCTTATCCATCACCTCAAGCTCGTAATAGATGTGCGGGTTCTGCCAGTAGACGCGGGTGATCTTGCCCTTGAGCACGACCCGCTTTTCCATGTCGAACTGCTTGGCCAGCCCGTGGTGCGCAATGGCGGGAACCGCCGCTACAGCCGCGAGGGCCGCGGCGCAGGCGACAATCAAAATCCGGCGCATATGAAAACTCCCCTTCCCGAACCGAGCAGCGCGCCGCAACCTGACGCCTGCTTCTTCTTGATCCCGTGATCGCAAAATTGCAATCGATTGCAAGTTTGGTAGCCTTTCGGTGTAAGCCCGTCAATGAACAACACGCCTGCGCCTGGGCCTGGATACGGCTGGATCTCGATCCTGCTGCACTGGGCGACCGCGATCGCCATCGTCATTTTGCTGTTCGCGGGGGACTCCATCGGTGAGACCGGCCATGAGGCGCGGCGCGTCCACACCACCGTGGCGGCCTGCGCCTATCTGCTGCTGGCGGCGCGGGTCGCGTGGCGGCTGATCAAGGGCCACCCGCCGTCGATGTCCGGACGCGACAGCTGGAGCCACCGGGCGGGCCTGTTCACTCACTATGTGATGCTGGCGGCGATCACGCTGATGCTCGTGTCAGGGCCCCTGGCGGGATGGGCGACCGGCGGCGGATTTGAAATCTTCGACTGGAAGATCGCGGGCGCGGCGACGGAACACCCGCCAATAGCCCGGCTTTCCCTGTGGCTGCATGGGACGGGCGCCGCGACCCTGGCCCTGGCCATCGTCCTGCACGTGGCCGGCGCGATGAAGCATATGTTCGTCGACAAGGACGGTCTGTTCGACCGGATCATGGTCGCGGCGGGCAAGGGTCAGGAGCGGCGGTAGGGAGTGGTCTCGCCCGCTCCCGATCTTCGGGAACGGGCGAGATGGTGCCCAGGAAAGGACTCGAACCTTCACGGCCTTACAGCCACTGGCACCTGAAGCCAGCGCGTCTACCAATTCCGCCACCTGGGCGCGGAAGGCGCGGGAGATAGGGCGCCGACCTTGCCGCGTCAACGGGCGTCGTCTATCCCAGGACCTCGCGCGAAAGTTAGGGAATCTGATGCACGGTCTGGTCACGGTCTTCGGAGGCACGGGCTTTGTGGGGCGCCAGGTGGTGCGGGCGCTGGCCAAGAGCGGGGCGCGCATCCGCGTCGCCTCCCGCCGGCCGGGCCGCGGCTACCGTCTGCGGATGCTGGGCGATGTTGGCCAGATCGAGGTCGTGCAGGCCAATGTCCGCGACGAAGCCAGCGTCTCCCGCGCCCTCGACGGGGCCGAGGCGGTGGTGAACCTGGTCGCGGTGCTGTTCAATTCCGGCCGCCAAACCTTTGCCGATCTGAATGAGACGGGCGCTGCGACCATCGCCCGGATCGCCGCCAAGAAAGGCGTATCGCGGTTCGTGCAGATCTCGGCCATCGGCGCCAACGTCAATTCCCCTTCCGAGTACGCCAGGACCAAGGCGGCGGGCGAGGCGGCGGTGCGCGCGGCCTATCCCGGCGCGGTGATCATCCGCCCCTCGATCGTGTTCGGGCCGGAGGATGACTTCTTCAACCGGTTCGCGGCCCTGGCGGCGGTCCTGCCCGCCCTGCCGCTGATCGGCGGCGGCGAGACGCGGTTCCAACCTGTGTTCGTCGGCGATCTGGGACAGGCCATCGCCCGGGCGGTGATGGACAAGGGCCTGGCCGGCCAGACCTTCGAGGTCGGCGGGCCGTCGGTCTACACCTTCCGCGAGCTGATGGAGCTGGTCCTGAAGGAGACCCAGCGTAAGCGGGCCCTGATCAGCCTGCCGTTCGGACCGGCGGGCCTGATCGGCAAGCTTGGCGACGTGCAGGCCGCGATCAAGGGCGCGGTGGGCCTCGTCCCCGCGCCGCAGATCACCAGCGATCAGATCGAACTCTTGAAGAGCGACAATGTGCCCGACCTCTCCCTGCCGGGTCTGGAGGAGTTGGGCGTCCAGGGGACGGCTCTGGAATCGGTCCTGCCGACCTACCTCTACCGCTACCGCAAGGGCGGCCAGTTCGCCGACCTGATGGCTGAGGCGGGCAAGGCCTAGGCGAACTGCAGGAGCGCCAGGCCCGCGCCGCCGATGGCGATGCGCAGCCAGCCGAACGGGGCAAAGCCGCGCTTGGTGACGATGGCCAGCATGGCCTTGATGACCACGATGGCCACAATAAAGGCGACCACAAAGCCGATGGCGACCAGCGGGATGGTGTCGCTGGTCAGCTGATCGCGGCTTTCATAGGCGTCTAGGATAAAGGCGCCGAGCATGGTGGGGATGGCGAGGAAGAAGGAAAACTCCGCCGCCGCCCGCTTTTCCACCTTCATCAGCATCGAACCGCAGATGGTGGCCCCCGAGCGAGAAACGCCGGGGATCATGGCCAGGACCTGGCAAAAGCCGATGGCCAGCGCCGTCTTCCAGGTGAGCTTGAACGGATCGTCGTGGATGGGAGGCGGCGCCAGGCGGTCGATGACCAGGAGCACGATGCCGCCGAGGATCAGGGAGATGCACTGCAGGGTCGGATTGTCGAACAGCACCGCCTTGATGAAATCGTGCAGCAGCAGGCCCAGGACCACTGAGGGCAGGAAGGCGATCAAGAGGCTGATGGCGAAGCGCCGGGCGCCGGGGTCGGTGGGCAGAGACACCACCTGCTTCCACAGCTTGCCAAAATAGAGGACCACCACGGCCAGGATGGCGCCCAGCTGGATCATCACCGCGAAGGTGTTCCAGAAAGGGTCGGTGAGGCCCAGCGCCTCCTTGGTCAGGAGCATCATGCCGGTGGAGGAGACCGGGATGAACTCGGTCAGCCCCTCGACGATCGCGATGATGATCGCATAGATCCAGTCGGCCATGGGGCCTTTGCCTAGCGGGGTTCGCGCGCGACGCCTATAGGGGAAGGCGATGTCACATGGGCATTCCCATTCCCTGAGTCTTGATGCTTCCTCGGCCATCACGAGGCGGGTGACGCGCTACGCCGTGGGCGTCGCCCTGCTGCTGCTGGGCCTGAAAGCCTACGCCTTCGCCCTGTCGGGTTCGGTGGCGGTGCTGGCCTCGCTGGCGGACTCCGGTTTGGACCTGATCGCTTCGCTGGCGACCTTCTTCGCGGTGCGCTACGCCGCCTCGCCGCCGGACGCCGAACACCGGTTCGGCCATGGCAAGGCCGAGGCCTTCGCGAGCCTGATCCAGGCGGGGCTGGTCTTTGCCTCGGCGGCCCTTGTGGGGCGGGAGGCCATCGTCCGGTTGATGGAACCGGCCTGGGTCGAAGGGACGCGGGTCGCCATCGCGGTGATGGTGCTCTCGACCCTGCTGACCGGCCTGTTGGTTGGCGCCCAGACGGCGGCGCTGAAGAAGACCGCGTCCGTCGCGGTGGCGGGAGACCGGCTGCACTATGCGACGGATTTGCTATCCAATCTGGTCGCCCTGATCGGCATCGGCGTCTATGCGGCGACGAGAATCCCCTGGGTCGACGCCGTGGCCGGCCTCATCATCTCCGTATGGCTGGTCATCGGCGCGATCGGCGTGTTCCGCCAGGCCTCGGCGCAGCTGATGGACAGGGAGCTGCCCAACGAGGCGCGCGAAAAGATCATCGAGCTGGTCACCCAGGACGGCCGCATCAAGGCCGTGCACAACCTGCGCACCCGCGCGTCTGGCCCGACCATTCATATCCAGCTGCATGCCGACCTCGACCCAGAGATGACCCTGATCGCGGCGCATGAGGCGATCGTGGAGGCGGAGGAGCGGCTCTTGGCGGTCTTCCCATCCGCCGACGTGATTATCCATCCCGACCCCAAGGGCTCGCCCGAACACGGCGGCTCGTTTGGTCGCGATCCAACAGGGTAAACTCGCCCTTAAGCATGTCCGGCGCATGCGAAGACCTAAGATGTCCGTCGAACGCACCCTGCATCACTTTCCCCTCGACCCCGCCTCGCGCCAGGTGCGCCTGGCGCTGGGAGAAAAGCGGCTGGCGTTCAAGGATGTCTCCGAGCGGGTGTGGGAGCAAAAGCCCGAGTTCATGGCCCTCAATCCCTCCGGCATGACGCCGGTGCTGGTGGAGATGAGCAAGGGCGAGCGGACGGTGATCTGCGAAAACCGCGCGATCCTGGAGCACCTGGAGGAGACGGCGCCCGAGCCGCCCCTGCTGGGCCGGGAGCCCGCCGAGCGGGCCGAGGCGCGACGCCTGATGCAGTGGTTCGACCGCAAGTTCGACAATGAGGTCAACGCGCTTCTGCTGCGCGAAAAGATGGAAAAGCGCCTGTTCGGCCTTGGGGCGCCGGAGCTTTCGGCCCTGCGCCGCGGCCGCGACGCCCTGCGCGAGCACCTGAAGTATATGGAAAACCTGCTCGCCGAACGGGACTGGCTGGCCGGCAGACGCCTGTCGCTCGGCGATTTCGCGGCGGCGGCTCACCTTTCGGTGATCGATTATTTCGGCGACGTGCCCTGGCGCGATTTTCTGCTGGTCAAGACCTGGTACGTGAAGCTCAAATCCCGTCCCTGCTTCCGGCCGTTGCTTAGCGACCGCTGGCCGGGCATGGTCCCCGCGGGTCACTACGACGACCTCGATTTCTAAGGACCTGGCCTGATGTTGCGCATCGCGCTCGCCGCGCTGGCGATCAGCCTTGCCGCGTTCCCGGCGGCCGCCCAGGAGGCGACAGGACCCGATCCCGTGGCCGTGGCCGCCTTTCAGCAGAAGGCGAGCCTGTATTCGATGCTGCTGCTCGACAGCCGGGCGCTGACCCTGGACATGGTGGAGCGCATCGGCTCGGTTCAGGCCAGGGCGCCCTTCGATAGCGCCTGGGCCGGCGAGGCCCGGGCCAGGGCGGCCTCGCTCCGCGCCCGGATCGCCCAGGCGCCGCCGATCCCCGCCGCCGAACTGATCGCCCTCTATCCGCCCGGCAGCCCGAACGGGGCGAAGGCGGCGGCCCTGGTGGAGCGTTATCCGGAGATCATCCGCGAGACCCTGGTGGCGGGCCTGTCGCTGATCGACAAGACCGCTGAACTGGGCCCCAGGGTGCAGACCGGCGATGAGGCCGCCTCCCTCGCCCTGGCGGGGGCCATGTTCGGCGGCATGAAGTCGGCGATGGCCGCCGAGAACCTGCAACTGGAGCTGGGCGCGACCAGCTATACCGAGGGCCATCCGCAGCGGGCCCTGACGGAGAGCTCGGTGGCTTCGAACCGGGCGATGATCGAGTTCTTCTCCATGATGCAGGGCGAGGCTGAGGGGCGCAACGTCAACATGGTGGGCGCGGCGCGGCGCATCCGCGCCAACGCCGAGGAAAGCCGCCGCATGGCTGAGACCGTGCCGCGCCTGGCCGCCGCCATGACACTGGACCTCGACGCGGCGGCGCGCAGTGGCGGGACGACGCTGGCCCCTGAGGACCGGGCGGCCTTCGACAGCTACAGGACCTCCGCCGCCAATGAGATTGCCATCACCGACTATCTGGGAACCGTGGCCCTGAGCCTGGCGGAAGAGGGCCTTCACCCCGGCGTCGAGGAAGCCCTGGCCGAGATTGAGGCCCTGCTCGAGCGCCGCATCGAACTGAACCAGAGGCGGCTTCGGACTCTGGCTCAGTGACCGAGGCGGCCGCCATCAAGGCGGAGGCGGAGCGGCTGGGGTTCGACGCCTGCAGGATCGCGTCCGCTACGCAGGCTTGGCCCGCTGGCGCGCGGCTATCTGAATTCGTCGCGCTGGGCCGGCACGGCGAGATGGCTTGGATGGCGACGACGCGGGAGCGCCGCTCACACCCCACGGCCATGTGGGAGGGGGCCAAGTCGGCCATCGTCTTGGGGACATCCTATGCGCCGGCTGAGGACCCGATGGCCGGGCTCGCGCTTAAGGACCGCGCGGTGATCAGCGCCTATGCGCGGGGGGACGACTATCACGAGGTGATCAAGGGACGGCTGAAGGCCCTGGCGCGGTGGCTGGTCGCGAGCACGCCCTGCGAGGTCAAGGTGTTCGTCGACACCGCGCCCCTGATGGAAAAGCCCCTGGCCATGCGGGCGGGGCTGGGCTGGCAGGGCAAGCACACAAATCTGGTGTCGCGCGATGAGGGCTCCTGGCTGTTCCTGGGCTCGGTGCTGACCAGCCTGGATCTGGAGGCGGATACGCCGGAGGTCGACCACTGCGGCTCGTGCAGCGCCTGCCTGGATATCTGCCCGACCAAGGCCTTTCCCACCCCCTATCAGCTCGATGCACGGCGGTGCATCTCCTACCTGACCATCGAACACGCCGGGCCCGTGCCGGAGGAATTCCGCGAGGCGATGGGCAACCGCATCTACGGCTGCGACGACTGTCTGGCGGTCTGTCCGTGGAACAAATTCGCCACCGAGGCGCGGGAGGTGAAGTTCCATGCGCGGGAAGCGCTGAAGTCCCCTGCCCTGGCCGACCTCGTCCGGTTGGACGACGCATCGTTCCGGGCGCTGTTTTCGAAAAGCCCGATCAAGCGCATCGGCCGCGACCGGTTTGTGCGCAATGTCCTCTATGCGATCGGCAATTCCCAAGATCCGGCCCTGGGGCGTGAGGCCGCCGCCCTGCTGGAGGATCCGTCGGAGGTGGTGCGCGACGCAGCGCGGTGGGCGGTGGAAAAGCTGACCTGAATCCTCACCCTAGGGGGAGGATAGTTCCTCCTCTCGTTACAGGTGCGTCCATCTGTCCCTGCTTACGGATCGGGGGAATCGGTTCAACCTTGACTGATGGTTGGCGGCCTCACGCCGCTTTCAGCGCAAGTCGAGGAAAAGCCATGAAGAATATCGCCGTCATCGCCCGAAAGGGCGGTTCTGGAAAGACGACGCTCGCGGTGCATCTGGCGATCGCCGCGCACCAGGCGGGTCACGCCACCCTGCTGGTCGACACCGATCCGCAGAAGTCGGCGGCAGAGGTGATGCGGGCCCGCGAGGCGAGCGGCCCGGAACTGCTGGTCAGTCCCGCCGACCGCCTGTTCGACGTCCACAAGGCGGCGTCCGATCGACAGATCGACACCATGATCATCGACACGCCGGCGGCGGCCGAGGACGAGATCGCCCACGCCATTGCGCTCGCGCACCTCTCGGTCCTGGTGATCCGCCCGACCTTCCTGGACATCGCCGCCTCGATCCAGACGGCGCGCCTGCTGCACCGGCTGCGCAAGCCCGGCCTCATCGTACTCTCACAGGCGCCGGTGACCCGGGGCGGGGTCGAGCCGCCGGCGGTCAAGAAGGCCCTGGAGGCCCTGCGCCTAATGCAACTGCCCGTCATTCCCTCGATCATTCGCTCGCGCGCCGTCTATCAGACGAGCCTGGCGCTGGGCCGCTCGGCCCAGGAAACGGCGCCCGGCAGCCTCGCGGCGGATGAGATGGACGCCCTCTGGCGCTATCTGGAACGCTTCGTTTACGGCGAACGGCGGCACAAGATCGCGTCCTGACCTTTGGTGGCGTGACGCCCGCGCAAAGGCCCGTGATTGCGCCTCTGCAAAATAACGTATGATTCGCCTGCGATCTGTGACACGATCCTAGGCATCAATTGTGCTGGCTTCGGTTGCTCTCCGCTTGATCTTCGGATCGAGCTCCGGGCCTACTCAAAACCTCTCCAACAAATTGATCTCATGTCTCGAAGTGAGGCGTGCGACACACTCGAACCTAAAGAGATACGATCATGGCTACCGGCACTGTGAAATGGTTTAACGCGACCAAGGGCTTCGGCTTCATCCAACCTGAAGATGGCGGCGCGGACGTTTTCGTCCACATCTCCGCCGTCGAACGTTCGAGCCTCGGCTCGATCTCCGAAGGCCAAAAGCTCAACTACGAGCTCGAGCGCGACCAGCGCAGCGGCAAGATGTCCGCCGGCCAGCTTTCGGCGGCCTAAGGACGGATCCCCGCCGGTCCGCCGGCGGCGAACAAGGATCGGGCGGTCGGCCATGCGCCGGCCGCCCTTTTTCGCGCGTGATGAAGAGGAAGAGCCATGGCTCGCAAGCCCAACTACCAGATGGAGCGGATGGACCGCGACCGCGCCAAGGCCGCCAAACAGGCCGCCAAGGACGCCGCCAGGCGCGCTGAACGCGAGCAGGCGGCCGGTGAAAAGCCGCCGGAGGGCGGAGCATGAGCGTGCAGGAGCGTGTCCGCTACAGCCACGAGACCGTGGCCCTGGACGGAGAAACCTTTTCCAACTGCGAATTCACCGGCTGCCGGCTGGTCTATGCCGGTGGCGACGTGCCTGAATTCGAGGACTGCAAGTTCGTGGACTGCGATTGGAAATTCGACGAGGCCGCGACGCGGACCCTCAGCTATCTAAAGCTGATGTGGCGGGTGGGGGCGAAAGCCTCCGTCCAATCGACGATCAAGGACATCACTGTCGCCGAGAAGTGATTTCCGGCTGAGAGCTAATCCTCCACCGCAGGGGGAGGGGGACCATGCGCAGCATGGTCCCCCTCCCCCTACGGGTGAGGATTTAGGGCGCTCAATCCGCTGACATCATCTCCACCAGGCGGACCATGAACTCGGCGCCGCGTTCGATCTGGGAGACCTCGATGAACTCGTCGGGCTGGTGGGCCTGGTCGATAGAGCCGGGCCCGCAGATGACCGTGGAAAAGCCCGCCGCCTGGAACTGGCCGGCTTCGGCGGCGTAGGGGGCGACGCGCAGGGGGCCGTTGTCGCCGGCCAGGCGGCGGGCGAAGGCTTCGGCGACGCCGTTCGGCTCGGGCGCGAAGGACGGGGTCAGGGAGCGGTTTTCGACCAGGACGCCGCCTTCGGGGGCGCGGTCCTTGATCAGGGCGTCGACTGCCTTGGCCTCGGCGAAGAAGCCCTCCAGCAGGGCGAAGGGGTCCATGCCCGGTTCGGTGCGCAGGTCGAAGATGAAAACGCATTCGCGGGCCAGGATGTTGACCGCCGTGCCGCCGTTGACCTGGCCGACGGTGAGGCTGGCGCCTTTCGGCGTGAAGGGCGAGGCGGGGTCGGCGCGCGATGCGAGGTCTTCGGAGAGCTTCAAGAGGTAATGCATCAGCCGGATGGCGTGCATGTTGGCCGAGACGCCCAGGTGCGTGAGCGACGAGTGCGCCTCGCGGCCGGTGACGGTGACGCGGAAGGATGAAATGCCCTTGTGGCCGCTGATCGCCTGCATGTCGGTGGGCTCGCCGACCAGGACCCAGGCGGGGGCCGGAACGGTCTTGGCGATTTCCTCGATCATGTCGGGGGCGCCGAGGCAGCCGACTTCCTCGTCGTAGGAGAAGGCGAAGTGGACCGGGCGCTTCAAAGGCGCGGCAACGAAATGCGGCAGGGTGGCCAGGGACAGGGCGAGGAAGGCCTTCATATCGGAGGAGCCGCGGCCATAGAGGCGGCCGTCCTTACGGGTCAGGACCCAGGGGTCGGTGGACCACGGCTGGCCGTCCACGGGCACGACATCGGTGTGGCCGGAGAGGACGACGCCGCCCTCCACATTGGGGCCGATGGTGGCCATGAGGTTGGCCTTGGTCCCCTCTGCGTTGGGGACGCGGCGGGAGGCGACGCCGCGTTCGGCCAGCATGGCTTCGACGTATTCGATGAGGGCCAGGTTCGAGCCGCGCGAGGTGGTGTCGAAGGCCACTAGGTCGGTGAGGATCTCTATGGCGCGCGTCGCAAGGGCTTCTGAAGACGGCATTTGATGAGCCTAGACCAGTCGCAAGGCCCGGTGAAAGGCCTTTCCCCGCGCCTACAGCCGCGCTAAGGCGCTGCCCCCATGTCGACGGCGCCCGTCATCCTGACCCTTTCCTGCCCGGACAAGCCCGGGATCGTGGCGCGTGTGTCGGTGTTCCTGTTCGAACGCGGCTGCAACATCCTCGACGCCCAGCAGTACGACGATGAGGAAACCCGGCGGTTTTTCATGCGCGTGGTCTTTGATCCGCAAGGCGCCGACGTGGACGCGCTTGCCGCCGATTTCGCTGCCATCTCCACCGAATACGCCATGCGCTCCTCGATCCGCCGGGTGGCCGACCGGCGCAAGGTGATGATCCTGGTGAGCGGCTTCCACCATTGCCTGGCGGATCTGTTGTACCGCTGGCGGATGGGCGAGCTGCCGATGGACCTGGTGAGCGTGATCTCGAACCACCCGAGGGAGACCTTCACCCACATCGACCTCACGGGCATTGCGTTCCACCACCTGCCGGTCACCAAGGAAACCAAGCTCGAGCAGGAAGCGGCGATCTGGAAACTGGTCCAGGAGACCGGGACCGAGGTCGTGGTCCTCGCCCGCTATATGCAGGTTTTGTCGGAAGGGCTGGCCGCCAAGCTCACCGAGCGCTGCATCAATATCCACCACTCCTTCCTGCCGGGTTTCAAAGGGGCCAAGCCCTATCACCAGGCCCACGCGCGGGGCGTGAAGACCATCGGCGCCACGGCGCACTATGTGACCGGCGACCTGGATGAAGGTCCGATCATCGAGCAGGACGTGGAGCGCATCAGCCACCGCGACACCCCGGCCGACCTGATCCGCAAAGGCCGGGATATCGAGCGCCGGGTGCTGGCGCGGGCGGTGCGCTGGCGGTTGGAAGACCGCGTGCTGGCGAACGGCAAGAAGACTGTGGTGTTTACGGATTAGGGGCTAGTCGACCGGCTTCAAGTGTCCGCCTGAGATTCCGTACTCCGCGTTCAAATCAAGTACGCAGTGGCCGTGGACCGCGCATCGGTTGCGATCGACGATGACGGCCAGGAGGGCATTGAACCGGCCCGTGCCGATGAGAACCTGGTCAAACCGGCCTTCGCCATCCCGGTAGACGTAGTGCACGTCATTCAGAGACGGCAGACCCAAGGCGTTCAGATCAATTGCGTCAACGTACGACCAAATGTCGACCGCCGCCGCCTCTCCCGTGACATTGGTCATCGGCGGCACAAAGCAAGCGCGAAACTCGTCCTTAGTCAGCTCTCGAGGCTTGTGCATCAAGACAGCTAAGCTCGCTGAAGAGGTGAGCGCAATGTATCGCCGCCGGTGCTCGACTAGGGCCCTAAACTTGCTATGAGCCTCGTCAGCGCCATTCCTTTGAGAGTTTCCCCATGACCGACGCCTTCATCTGCGACGCTATCCGCACGCCGTTCGGGCGCTATGGCGGGAGTCTGGCCAGTGTGCGGACTGATGACCTGGGGGCCATTCCGTTGAAGGCGCTGATGGAGCGGAACGGCAAGGCGGACTGGGCGGCGCTGGATGATGTGATCTTTGGCAACACCAATCAGGCGGGGGAGGATAACCGCGATGTGGGGCGGATGAGCGCGCTCTTGGCGGGGCTGGGGACCACGGCCCCGGGGGTGACGGTCAACCGGTTGTGCGGGTCGGGGCTCAATGCGGTGGGGAATGCCGCGCGGGATATCCGGTCGGGGGATGCGGACTTCATCATCGCCGGCGGGGTCGAGAGCATGACGCGGGCGCCGTTTGTCATGGGCAAGGCCGAGAGTGCGTTTTCGCGCTCGGCGGAAATCTATGACACCACCATCGGCTGGCGGTTCGTGAACCCCAAGATGAAGGCGATGTTTGGCACCGACTCCATGCCGGAGACCGCCGAGAACGTGGCCGAGCAGTGGCAGATCAACCGCGCCGATCAGGACGCCTTTGCGCTGCGCAGCCAGGCCAAGGCCTCGGCGGCCCAGGCCAATGGGCGCCTGGCGGTGGAAATCACCCCGGTGTCGATCCCGCAGAGGAAGGGCGAGCCGGTGGTCGTTGACCGCGACGAGCATCCCCGCGCCACGACGATCGAGGCGCTGTCGGCGCTGAAACCCATCGTGCGTCCGGACGGGACGGTGACGGCGGGCAATGCGTCCGGCGTCAACGACGGGGCCGCGGCCCTGATCGTGGCGAGCGAGGCGGCGGCGGCCAAGCATGGCCTGACCCCCCGGGCGCGGATCGTCGGCATGGCGGTGAGTGGTGTTGAGCCCCGGGTGATGGGGATCGGGCCCGCGCCGGCCTCGCGCAAGGTGCTGGCGAGGCTTGGGCTTTCCATGGCCGACATGGACGTCATCGAGCTGAATGAAGCCTTCGCGGCCCAGGGGTTGGCGGTGATGCGCGAGCTTGGCGTCGCGGACGACGATGCGCGGGTCAATCCCAACGGCGGGGCGATCGCGCTTGGTCATCCGCTGGGGGCGTCGGGGGCGCGGCTGGCGCTGACGGCGACGGAAGAACTGGTCCGCACCGGCGGGCGCTATGCGCTCTGCACCATGTGCATCGGGGTCGGCCAGGGCATCGCGCTGGTTATTGAGCGGGTCTAGGGAAGGCTTCGCGCCCTACATTCCTCGGCCCCGCGCGAAGCGAGCGGGGGAGAGGAACTGGGCACGCGCATCGCAGCCACAGGAAAAGGGCCGGCGTCGCCGCCGGCCCTTCGCCAATCTTGAGAGCCTTTTAAGGGGCTTATTGAGCCGGCTGTTGGCCGGGCGCGCCGCCCGGACCGCGGCCGCGGCCGCCGCCCATGGCGGGGGCGGCGTCGTTTTCTTCCTTCGAGATCGAGCCGTCCTTGTTGGTGTCGCGCGAGTCGAAGATGCGGTCGGCGAATTGCTTGGCCTGCTCCGGCAGAGAAGCCGTCAGCTCTTCCTTGGTGACCTTGCCGTCCTTGTTCGCGTCCATGGTGGCGAAGTCGGGCAGGCCGCCGCGGCCGCCGCCCGGAGGCTGAGCGAGGGCGGGCGAAGCAACGATGGCGGCGAGGGCCGCAGCGGTGAGAAGGTTCGAGATACGCATGATTCAAAGTCTCCCGGAATTCTTGTAGGCGCCGTGCAGCGCTGTGTTTGACGTCCCTGGGGCTGCCTAATCGTCCGTTATTGCGGCGATATTGCGGTCTCTAAATTTCGCAACCTAGCTGCGCGGGGCCATTTCGTCGGCGGTGATGACGCCGTCCTTGTTGGCGTCACGGGCGTCGAAAACCCGGTTGCCGATGGCGCGCTGGTCAGCCGGAAGGGCGGCGAGGAATTCCTCGCGCGTCACCTTGCCGTCCTTGTTGGCGTCAAGGGTGGCGAAGTCGGGGATGTTCAGACCACGTTGCTGCGCCATGGCGCTGTTCGCCATAAGGAGGGCGGCGCCAAGGACGATAGCGGCGGTTACGGTCCTACGGACCATCTGATCAGTCTCCAGTTGCAGCCAGGATAGGCTGCCATGGCTCAAGTGTTAACAGGCGCCAGATGAAGCGGGGCTGAACGGGTTGGCCTATCCGAGGGCGGTCTTCTTGGCGACGTCGAGGAGCTCGAGCTTGAAGATCAGCACGCTGTTGGGGGGAATTGAGGGCGTGCCCTCGGGCCCGTAGCCGAGCGCCGAGGGAATGACGACTTCGAACTCGTCGCCGATCTTCATCTGCTGCACGGCCTCGGCCCAGCCGGGGATGACCTGATTGACGCCGAACACGGCAGGCTCCTTGCGCTCGTAGGAGCTGTCGAACACCGTGCCGTCGACGAGCTTGCCCTCGTACATGACGGCGACGCGATCCTCGGGGCCGGGCTTGGCGCCGCCGGGCGGGCCCTCGCGGACAACCCGGTACTGGACGCCCGAAGGCAGGGTGACGACGCCCTTCACCTTGGCGTTCTGGTCCATATAGGCCTTCTGGGCCGCCGTCTGTTCAGCGGTCTTGGCGGCTTCAGCCTCCGAGGCCGCCTGGGCCATTTCCGAGGCGCTCTGCTGGTTGCAGGCCGCAAGAAGGGCCGCCGCCGCGGCGATGACGAAAAGCTTCCGCATATGAAGTCTCCTAGACTGGGCGGGGCGGATAGCCCGCTTCGATAAGGGCGTCGATGATCTCTTGGGTGTGCTGGGCGTCGCGGGTTTCGATCATGATGTCGAACTCCGCGCCCTTGGCGGGCACGTCCAGGGCCAGGCGGTTGTGCGCCACCTCGATGATATTGGCCCCCATCTTGCCGATCAGGGCCGAGGTGTTGGCCAACAGGCCCGGCCGGTCATCGCCGATGATGCGCAAGGACACTAGCCGCTGGGCGCGGACCAGTTCCCGGGTCAGGACCGAGGCCAGAAGGCGGGTGTCGATATTGCCGCCGGTGATCACCAGGCCGCACTTTTTGCCCTTGAACCGTTCGGGGTATTGCAGGAGCGCGGCGAGCGGAGCCGCCCCCGCGCCTTCGGCGATGGTCTTTTCGACGTTGCAGTAGAGGGCGATGCCGCGTTCCAGATAGGGCTCATCGACCAGCAGCACCTCTTTGATGAGCGGAGCCGCCACGCCAAAGGTATGCTCGCCCACGGTTTTCACGGCGATGCCTTCGGCCACGGTCAGGCCGCCGACCTTGGGCTCGGTCCCGTTCATCTTGGCGGTGAAGGAGGGGTACATCGAAGGCTCGACGCCATAGATCTCGATCTTGGGGTTGAGGTGCTTGGCCGCCGTCCCCATGCCGCCGATCAGGCCGCCGCCGCCGATGGGGATGGGCAGGACTTCGAGGTCCGGCTGGTCCTCGAGCATTTCCAGGGCCACGGTCCCCTGCCCCGCCATGACGTCGTAGTCGTCGAAGGGGTGAACGAAGACCAGGCCGCGGCGCTGTTTTTCGGCCAGGGCGTGCTCATAGGCCTCGTCATAGGTGTCGCCCTCAAGGACGACTTCGGCGCCATAGCTGCGGGTATGCTGCACCTTGATGAAGGGGGTCGAGCGCGGCATGACGATGGTCACCGGCACGCCAAGGCGCGCGGCGTGATAGGCCAGACCCTGGCTGTGATTGCCGGCGGACGCGGCGATGACGCCGCGCTTTTTCTCTTCGTCGGTGAGCTGCAGGAGCTTGTTGAGCGCCCCGCGCTCCTTGTAGGCGGCGGTGAACTGCTGGTTCTCGAACTTCACCCACACCTCGGCCCCGGTAATCTCGGAGAGAGTCACCGAACGGCGAAGGGGCGTCCTTTCGACGTGCCCTTTCAGGCGCGCCGCGGCGGCCTGGATATCGGCGAAGGTGAGAGACATGGGAAAAACCGGCTTCCTAAGAGGTCGCCTCAAATAGCGATGGCTTGGCTTCAGCGCAAACCGCGGATCAGGTCCATGCGGCGCATGGCCTTGCCGGGGAGCTGCGAGACCTTGCCGAGCGGCAGGCGTTCGGCCACGGCGCGCACCCCATAGGCGGCGGTGCGGACCAGGCTCGAGGGCCCGGGGCGGCCGACGAAACCGTGGCCGATCATGCAGGCGGCGTTGGAGAACTGCTTTTTGAAGCGGTAGTCGCCGGGGCCGAAATCGATGGCCGTATAGGGCGTGTCGTCCATCCATCGCATCAGGTCCTGGAAGAGCAGCAGACCCGGCGAGACGCGGTCGTAGGTCTCGTCATGGGTAATCATCCAGGCGTGGATGGTGCGGTGGCCCCGCAGGTGGAAGTGGGCGGCGGCGAGCCTGTCGCCGATGTGCAGGGTGAACAGGGCGCCGCCGAAATCGGGGTCGCGGCTCTGGAAGAGGTCGCGCATCAGGCGGCCCGTCCAGGGGGTTTCGAAAATGTCGGTCTGGCCGGTCCTGCGGTACTGGGCGCGCTTCCAGGCGATCAGCTGGTCGAAGTCGGTGCGCGAGCGGGAATAGGCGGTGAAGGTGACCGGGCCCATTTCGCGCTGCGCCTTGCGGCGGCGCTTGTCGAGGTCTTTGAGGATGCCGCTCTCGGCGTTCTTCTCGGCGGCATAGACGTCGTAACCGAAGGGAAGACGGGTGATCCAGGAGGGCTCGATCCCGCGCACATGGGCCTGAAAAAGGCTCTGCGAGGCTGGGACGTGGGAGAAGTCGTAGCGGCCGACGCCAAGGGCGGCGACCAGGGCCGTGGGCGGGATCTGCGTCTCCGGCGCGGCGATCAGGGCCTGGTAGTCGCACATCGGGGCGCCGGCGGCGCGGGCGACCGCGCCCTGAACCTTGGCCGGGAAGAAGCCCTTGATGGCGCCCTGATCGTGCAGGACGGCGATGCGGACGCCGGAAAGCTCGCTGGTCTGGGCCTGTTCGACGGCGCGGGGCCAATGGGCCGACAGGAACGGGTTTTCGAGGTCGGCCTGCGTTTGCTGCAGGGCCGTCCAGCGGGCGATTTCCTCACCCGTCAGGTCGCGTGGCCGAACGATTTCGATGTCCACCTAGGCTAACCTTTTCCGCCCCAAGGAGGAGAAGGTTAAGCCCGAGAGGTTGCGCGACAGTTACCTCCCCCGCGAAGCGGCGGGAGGGGGACCATGCGTAGCCGCAGGCAAAGCATGGTGGAGGGGCGGGCGGCAAGCGCCGGTGTCTGGGGCTCGCCCCCTCCACCACGCCTATCGGCGCGGTCCCCCTCCCGCCGTTCCCGTTGGTCACGGGGGAGGTATTTACGGGATGCGGGCCTTGGCGCCGTCCATCTCCACCAGGCCCAGGCGGTTGCCGGCCGGGTCGTGGAACATGCCCAGGACGACGACGCCCGGAACCTCGAAGCGGGGGGCGGCGACCTTGCCGCCGTGTTCGACGACCTTGGCAAGCGCCGCGGTGATGTCGGGAACGCCGAGGTAGAGCATGGTCTCAGCTGGATCGGGCCTGAAGGTCCCCATCAGGGGCGGGCCATTGACCGGGACAGAGAGGCCGCCGCGCTCGTTGGCGTCCCAGCCGAAAACCGCCCTATAGAACGGGATCAGGGTCGAGAGGTCCGGGCCGGCGATATCGAAGAAGACGATGGGGGTGGTCATGCGGAAATTGCCTTTGAGCGGGCGGACCAGGCGCCGATGAGGGCGGCGGCGGCCTTGGCCAGCAGGGAAAGAAGTACGGTCAGGGTGAAGACCTGCGGGAGACTGACGCCGAACAGCACCGTCGAGCCACCGTCTATGAGGACGTAGAGGACGAAGCTGGCGATGGAGAACATCACCGCGTTGCGCTGCGGGCGGCGCTTGGCGAGCCAGAAGTTGAAGGCGAAGAACAGGATCGGCCCCAAGATGTGCGACGACCAGGGGGCGATCCAGGTGGCGGCCTCATTGTAGTAGGCCTGCGGATGGCCGGGCTCGATGAAGGTCGCGTAGACGAAGACCATGGGAAAGCTGAAGGCCAGGGTCAGGACCATGATGGCCAGCGCCACCCCGGCGGCTTTCAGATAGTCGAGCGCTTTCATGTCCTTCCCCCAGGTCCGACGAGGAAACCTAGCTTCGGGGCGCGGGGCCGTCTTGACGATTCTTGCGGGCCACCGGGAAGTAGACCTCGGTGCGGTTCCTGGCCGGGTCGGCGTCGATATGCCGGAAAATCTGCACCGGCGGGCCTTCGGTAAAGACATAGGCGGTCGAGCGGCGGATGCCGTCGGCCACATGCCGGTAGCACTGAATCAGGGTCTGGGGATCGCCGCGGTGCTCCGCGCCGGCGTAGAGGCCGCCTTCGAAGACTAGGCTCCTGACTTCGCCCTCGCCTTCGCCATCGCAGGGGATGCAGGCGTCGAGCCTTTGCTGGTCCGGAGGGGTCAGGGTGGGATCGTCATAGCTGATCGCATAGGCGAGGCGTTCGTGGGCGAGGCCGCGAGCGGCGGCGAAGGCGGCGGCCTTGGCCCAGTACGCATCGTCAGGGGAGAAGGGCGGCTTGGAGTAGTCGAGGTAAGGGGCCATGCGGCGGACGGCCAGGAACCGCTGGGCAGGCAGCCGGCCGAACCAGACCTCGGAGAGGATACAGCCGTCGCCCCGAAAGTCCCGGTTGGCCTCCAGGCGGGCGGCCTGCCACTGCTTGGCGGCGGCGCGATAGGCGCGGGGCGACAGGCCGAAGGCGGCCTTGAAGCGGCGCGTGAAGGTCTCGGGGTTCTGGAAGCCAAGGGAGAGGGCCATGTCGATGAACCGCTCCTCCGTGACACAGACCCGGTAGACGGCGCGCTCAAGTCGCAGGCGTTCGACGTGCTGTTTGGGGGTCTCGCCCACCGCGTCCGAGAACAGCCGGTGGAAGTGGAAGGGGGAGTAGCCGGACCGCCGCGCCATGGAGGCCAGATTGACCTCCTGATCGAGCCCTTCCTGGAGGTCAATCAGAAGTGGGACGAGATCGGATCGCGCTTGAGGCCCGCCCCCTCCACCACGCCTTCGGCGCGGTCCCCCTCCCCCGTTCCCGGTGGTCACGGGTGAGGCAGTTCGAACTCAGCCACGAAATGGCCGGGCTCCACCTCCTGCAACTGCGGCGGCAGGACGGGGGTGGTGAAATCGACGGGGGCGCGGCTGGGCAGGAAGCGGAAGGCGCCGGCGGGATCGAGCGGGCTGGAGGGCTCGCCCCCTAAGCGGATGCGGACGCGCTTTCGCTCCTTCTCCGGGTCGGCGATGGGCGCGGCGGAGAGCAGGGCCTGGGTGTAGGGGTGGCGCGGGGCGGCGTAGAGGGTCTCCTGCGGGCCGGCCTCCATGACGCGGCCCAGATACATGACCATGACCCGGTGGCTGATTTGGCGGACGACGGCCAGGTCGTGGCTGATGAAGATCATGGCCAGGCCCATGGATTTCTGCAGCTCGATCAGAAGGTCGATGATCTGGGCGCGGATCGAGACGTCCAGGGCGCTGACCGCCTCGTCGCAGATGACGAGCTTGGGCTTGAGGATCATGGCGCGGGCGATGCCGACGCGCTGGTTCTGACCGCCGGACAGCTCGTGCGGATAGCGGTTGATGAGGGCGGGCGAGAGGCCCACCCGCTCCATCATGGCCCGGACCTCGAGGTCGCGCGCGGCGCGGTTGACGCCGGGGCGATGGATGAGGAAGGGCTCGGCGATGGAATCTCCGATGGTCATGCGCGGATCGAGGCTGGCGAGCGGATCCTGGAAGACGATCTGCAGATCGGCGCGGGCGGCTTTCATCGCTTCGCGATCAGCGTTGGTGATGTCGCGGCCCAGCAGGGTGACGGCGCCGCTCTGGCCCGTTCCCGGCGGCAGCAGGCGCAGGACGGCGCGGGCCAGGGTCGATTTGCCCGAGCCGCTTTCGCCGACGATGCCGAGCGTCTCGCCCTGGCGGAGGGAAAGATCGACGCCATCGACGGCGCGCAGCACGAGCTTCTTGGCGAAGAGGCCCTGACGGACGGGGAAGTGGACCTTGATATCCTTGCCTTCGACGACCACCGGGGCGGTCTTGGCGACCGGAGCGGCGGCGGGGCGGCCCGCGCGGTCGGCGCGGTCGATGCGCGGAATGGCGGCCAGGAGAGCGCGGGTGTAATCGGCCTTGGGCTTGGCGAAGAGAGGGCCCACGGGGCCTTCCTCGACGTAGGCGCCGTCCTTCATGACACAGACCCGGTCGGCCATGCGGGCGATGACCCCCATGTCGTGGGTGATGAGGACCATGGCGGTCCCGGTCTCGCGCTGCAGCTCGTCCATCAGGTCGAGGATGTCGGCCTGGACGGTGACGTCGAGCGCGGTGGTCGGCTCGTCGGCGATGAGCAGGTCCGGCTTGCAGGCCATGGCGGCGGCGATCATCACCCGCTGACGCATGCCGCCGGACAGTTCGTGCGGATATTGGCGAAGCCGGCGCTGAACATCGGATATGCGGACGCGGGAGAGCCAGTCGGCGGCGGTGGCGAGCGCCGCGTCATGACTCATGCCCAGATGCTGGCGCAGGGGTTCGGCGATCTGCTCGCCGATGCGCAGGTGGGGGGTGAGCGCCGTCAGCGGGTCCTGGAAGATCATGGTCATCTTCGAGCCGCGGATTTCGTTGAGCTCGGCGGCTTTCAGACCGGTCAATTCGCGGCCCCGGTATTTGACCGAGCCGGAGACCCGGCCGTTGCGCGCCAAAAGACCCATCACCGCCATGAAGGTCTGGCTCTTGCCCGAGCCGCTTTCGCCGACCACGCCCAGGCACTCGCCGGCCTTGACCGACAGAGACACGCCCCGCACCGCCTCGACGCGGCCGTCGTGGACCTGGAAGGAGACCCGAAGATCCCTGATTTCAAGGATCGGGTCGGTGGAGGCGGGCACAGGACGTCTCCTACGCTGTACGGACGATAGCGGCCGACTCTAGCGATCGGGGCGCCCGGCGCAATCTCGACAACCGTTATGGTTGAGCTTAATAAGTGAAGCGCCTATAACGGGTGTCTCCGGCCAGGCGAGCCGGTCTTGTTACGCAACCCTGGTCCCCGTCCACGTGTTGACCTGTTGATGAAACCCGACGAACGCCTCGACTATTATGTGACCGTCGCCGCCTTGCTGGCCGAAGCTCAGGACCAGCTGGCGGCCGACGCCGCGGACGCCGGATCCCGGACCTATGCGCAGGACCTCAACCAGCTGCGCATGGCGGTGGAGGCGGCCCTGGAGGCGGCGGTGAACATCGCATCCGCACTCGCCAAACAGAGGACCAGCGGCGCGGCGGCCGGCGCCGCGAACGACGAAGCTTCGCCATTCCACTAAATGGCGAGATGCATTGCGACTCCCGCAGCCTGCTTTTAGTCTTGGCAGGTAAAAACCTGGGGGCCGACGATGGCCGATCAACCGAACCCGCATCCGACCGACGTCTATGTCGGCAGCCGAATCCGCTTTCGGCGGCGCACCCTGAAGATCAGCCAGGAGAAGCTGGCTGAGAGCCTTGGCCTGACCTTTCAGCAGGTCCAGAAGTATGAGCGCGGAGCCAATCGGGTGAGCGCGTCGAAGCTCCAGGAAATCGCCAGTTCCCTAAACACGTCCGTGGGTTACTTCTTCGAGGGCCTGCCAGGCGCGGTCGGCTCTCCCAAGGCCAAACAGGATAGCGCCGACGCCCTGACCCGCTTCCTGGCGAGCGCCGAAAACCTGGAGCTGATCACCGTCCTGCCCAAGCTTTCGCCGGTGGTCCGCCGCCACATCCTGGGGATCGCCCGGGCCCTTCTGGACTCCCAGGACGCCGCCGCCCCCAAGGACCGGCACAAGGCCTGACTTCATCCCGGGCGGTGGGGTGCGACACTGGGTCACGCTTTGGGACTGTCGGGATTGGACTCTCTTTTTGCGACAGTGTAAGATTGGCCACACTTCTTTGGAGTGGTTGCCAGGCTTTGGGACCAGGCCTTTCCCTGCTTGAACTTGGTCATGGATTCCGGGCGACTTTTCCGTAAGTATTCGCTCTCTGGTTGGGAGCCGGGCTGGGCTGTGACAACATCGCCGTTTGAGCAATTGACCCCGCGTGAACGCGAGTGCCTGGCGTTGGTCGCCCGACATCTGCGCACCAAGGATATCGCCCGGCAGTTCGGCATGGCGACGGCGACCGTGGACCGGCACATCTCCAGCGCCTGCAAGAAGCTGCAGGTCAATGACCGCAGCGCCGCCGTGCGCCTGTTGATCTCGGCGGGACAGATCGGGCACCCGTCAGAAAATCCGGTAGTCAGATCGTCTGACCTTTCCGGCGGCGGCGATGCGGGCCTTGCTGACGGGGCAAGAGGAGCCCTGTCCCATGAGCCTATCCAACCACATCACGGTGACCTTCAGCTGGGAACAGCTGTCCCAGGAACTCAACCGCCTGGCGCCCGGCGAAACCCAGCAGGTGATGATCCCGCACCTGGTTTCGTCGCTGAAGAAACAGTCGCCTTTCATGAACAGCGACCTGCTCTTGCGGGAGATCGTCTCGACGGTGGCCTGCATCTCGGATCACACCTTCCCGTTGGATCTGGCGGAGGCCTTCGGCGACATGGGCCGATCACTCGACTCGCGCTCATTGCCCTGATCGCTCTCGCTTCGGCCCTCCTGCTGGCCGGTGTCTTGGCGGCGGTGACTGCGGTGATGGCCTACCTGCCTTCGACTGACCCCAGAAGCTGAACCACCCCCTTAGCTTAACACATCGAACGCGACCCAACCGGGCGCGGAAAGGACGCATCATGACGACAAGAACCGTTACACGGCCGCAGGTCGATCCGGCCGTCGCCGCACTCCTGCGCGCCGACCTGATGGCCATGGAAGACTCCATCGACGTGGCCTTCACCCAGGCCGCAAACTTTGCAGGTTCGCTGGCTTCGATCCGCAACAAGGCGAAAGTCTCGGCGATCTTCGGCCAGGAAGTGTTTGAAGGGGCGGCAGCCGCCCTCACCCGCCTGTCGGAAGCGCGCCGTGACACCGTCGCCCTGCACAAGCAGCTCTCGGTGCTCGAGCGCCGTGCAGGGATCGCGACGACCATGGACGGCCCGTGGGACAAGGGGCCGGTCCCCCCCGGCGGCGGCTAACTTCCGCTTCGCACTTTAAGCCCTTAAGAACATCGGCGGTCCCCAGCGGAGCCGCCGATGTTCGACGTTATAAGACAAGCGACTCTCGTCGCTCTGTGGTTTGGACTGTGCGCCTGGGCGCTGGGCCGCGGCGGCCCGCCAGAACGCTTGAGCGGCGCGACACATATGATCGCCGCGATCCTCACACCGGCTCTGCAGTACAATATCGGCCGCAGCGGCGCGGAGCTCGGCGTCCTGGCGGTGGATATGATAGTGGTGGGGATCGCCATCTTTGCCGCTCTTCGGTGGGACCGCTGGTGGACCCTGTATGCGGCGGGGTTTCTGGTGTGCCAGGCGCTGACCCATGTGGTCAGGCTCTACAATCTGGAGATCGACCAGTTCTACTACGCAAGCGCCGCCATGTTCTGGAGCTATGCGTCGCTGCACGCCATGGCGTTCGGGGTAGGCCAGTTGGAATGGGAGCGGTGGAAACGCTGGCGGATTTCAAAGACCGCGGGAGCAGGCGCCTAGGCCGCGCTTGCCGCCTGGTCGAAGCGCAGATCCGGGCGGACGCTGGCGTGGGTCAGGCCCGCGGTCTTGGCAAGTTCGATCATCATCTGATCTTCAAGGCCGTGGACGATGATGTTCGGGGCGATGCCCCGGGCCGTTTCGGCGAAGGCCTTCATCAAGGCGCCCACCTCGGCGGGGTTGCGGCCAAGCGACGAGCCCTCGACGATCAGGCCCTTGAGGCCGCAACCGCGCACCGCGTCCAGCGCCTTCTTGCTGGGGCGGACGCGGGCGAGCACCCCTAAGCAGAACGGCTTGATCAGGGAGACGACCTCGATCAGGCGGCTGGGCGGAACGCCGGGGTCGAGGTTGGAAATCTCGATCAGGGTGGTCTCGCGCATGGCCGCGTGCAGATGGCGCATCATCTTGATGGAAAGTTCCCGCGCCCGGACCGAGGCCACGGAGGAGAAGCTGATCGGAAGGTGCAGGGTAAGCCGGCCGCCCGTTGATTTGTGCTCCTGCAGGAGCTGGGAGGCGTAGGCCATCACCGCGATATCGACCTGCAGCTCGTCGGACGGGTCCTGGGTGGCGGGATGGGCCGCCCGTTCGATGAGGAAGGAGGTGACGAGGTCGCGGCGCAGGTTCCATACGGCCTCGACGCCGAGGCGAACCTCGATGGGCTGGCGGGCGACGCTCATGAAGGCGGCGCTCTCGGTGCGGCCAGCGAGCGGCGGCTTCCACTCGGTGACGTGTTCGTGCTCCTCGTGCGCTTCGGGAGGAGCGGCGTGGTCCCGCGCGATGGCGGCCGGATCCAGGGGGGCGGAGGAAACCTCATCGCCGGTCAGGGAGGTGACGTTGCGGACATTGACGTCGCGCGACTGGCTCTCACCGAGGAAGAATTTGAGGATGTCCTGCAGGGCGTGCATGCAGGCGGCCTGAGCCTGGAAGCGGGTCAGGGCCGGAGTGGCGACGAGGAAGGTAACCTCGTCGAGGCGCACGACCATGTCGTAGGGGCCAAGACGCTTTTCGAGGTCGCGCTCGCAGTGTTCCCAGACGCGGATCTTTTTGGACGGCCAGCGGTCGGCGAGCTTGGCGCGGATGGCGTCCAGGCCGATGAGATTGACCCCGCCGGCCCTAAGCACGTCCGAACCCGCCAGGCGGGTCAGCGCATCACGCGCCTCAGCCGAGGCGACGCGGTCGACCCGGGCGGCGCCGAACGGATTGAGAGCCGGGTCCAGCATCATCGGAGATCATGGCGTAAACCTCCTTAGCCGCGCCTTAACGGGGCGAGAAATTTCGCCCGGAACTTCAAGGCTCCGAACGGGTTACACTCCGTTACGGGTTTTGCTTTCCGGCGTGGCGCGAACTTGGCTAGACCCCCCGCCGCAATAGTCCCGGAAGACCAGCATGAACTTCATCGACCTGGCCGCCCAGCAGCGGCGCCTCAAGCCGCAGATCGACGCGGCGATCGCAAGGGTCCTGGCCCACGGCGCCTATGTCATGGGCCCGGAGGTGGCGGCCTTCGAAAAGGACTTAGGCGACTTCATGGGCTTTGGCCGGGCCTTGTCCTGCGCCAACGGCACCGATGCGCTGGTTCTGCCGTTGCAGGCCTGGGATATCGGCCCGGGCGACGCGGTTTTCTGCCCTAGCTTCACCTTCGCCGCGACGCCGGAGATCGTGCCGTGGGTGGGGGCGACGCCGGTGTTTGTCGACATCCTGCCCGACACCTTCAACATCGACCCGGCGGCGCTGGAAGTGGCCATCGCGACGGTCAGGGCCAAGGGGAAGTTTACCCCCAAGGGGGTGATCGCCGTCGATCTGTTCGGCCAACCGGCGGACTATCCGGCGATCCGCGCCATCTGTGACCGCGAAGGACTGAAACTGATCGCCGATTCCGCGCAGGGGTTCGGCTGCACCCTGGACGGCAAGCATCCCCTGCATTGGGCGGACGCGGCCACGACCAGCTTTTTCCCGGCCAAGCCGCTCGGCTGCTACGGCGACGGCGGCGCGGTGCTGACCAAGTCGGACGCCGACTGGGACCGGATGGACAGCTTTCGGGTGCACGGCAAGGCGGTAAAGACCGACCTTGAGGGCCAGACTTTCGATCACGATCCCAAGTACATGAACATGCGGATCGGGCGGAACAGCCGGCTGGACACCCTCCAGGCCGCCATCCTGATCGAGAAACTGAAGGTGTTCGCCGATGAGATCGCGGCGCGAAACCGGGTGGCGGACCGCTATGCGGATGGGCTGAAGAACCACGTCCTGGCTGTTCCCAAGGTGATCGAGGGCGGGGTCTCGACCTGGGCGCAGTACACCATCGAGCACGAAAGCCGCGACAGCCTGATGGTCCATCTGCGGCAGCAGGGCATCCCGTCGGCGGCCTATTATCCGATCCCGATGCACAAGCAGGGGCCCTATGCGGGCTTTCCGCAGCCGAACGGCCTGCCGGTGACGGAGGCCAAGGCCAAGACGGTGATCAGCCTGCCCATGCACCCCTACCTGTCGGAGGACGACCAGGACCGGGTCATCGCGGCGGTGGCCGGGTTCAACGGTTAGAGCGCGAAACGGGCGAGGCTCCACGCCCCGCCCGTCCCCTGCCGCACCGTCTAGCGGCTGCTCGCCATCGAGGCGGAAGTTCAGTGGCCGCCGTGAACCAGTTCGATCAGGGCCTCATGCACGGCCTGCAGCGCGTCCTGGTCGCCGCTATCGGCCTTGGCCATCATCTCATTGACGTGGGCGACCATGGCCGGGTCCTTGGCGATCTCGGCGAAGTGGGCCTTGATCATGGCCATGAGGTGGGCTTCGGCCGCGTACGCCTGACCGGCGGGGGCGTGGGCCCTGGCCATGGCCCGGATCTGGGCCTCGAGATTCGCCGGCATCCTGAGGCTGTCGGCATAGGCGGCGGCAGGCGCCGCCGGTTCAGCCGCGTGGACATGGTGGACGGCGAGGATCACGCCGCCGGCCGCGGTGAGGCCCAGACCGACTTTGAGCAAGGTGTTCATGGATAGACTCCGTGGGTTTTGATGGACCCACCCGGACAGGCAGCGGCCGAGGCGGTAGGTTATGCAACCTTGACGCGGTGTACGTATCGTCTAACATGGTGTCAATAATCTTTAACATCATCGGGGGATGAGATGCCGTTTCGGGAAAAGAGCGCCTGGATTTCGCTGGTCTGCCTGCTCGGCACCTTCGGGGTGTTTTTCTTTCTGCAGATGCATGGGATGGTCGGGCCGACCCAGATGCATCACCTGCATTGGTTTCTGATGGCGATCGTCGCCTTCGTCGTGCTGCAGATCATCCTGCAGGTGATCGCACGGGCGCTGGCTCCCCGGGACGCGGCCTCCCCCGTCGACGAGCGTGAACGGCTGATCATGCTGAAGGCGGGACGCAACGCCCACGTCGCCCTGATGATCGGGGTGATCGCCATGCCCCTATCGCTCCACCTGTCGGGCCACCTGCACGTCCATCCCGAGGCGCTGCCGTGGATCGCCATGGCCTCCCTCTTCGTCTCCGAAGTGGTCCGCGCTATCAGCAAGATCGTCTATTTCCGTCTGGGGCGCTAAGGATCGTGGCCAAGCTTCCGATCGCCAATTCCATCCGCAAGCTGCGCTTCGAGGCCGGCGAGATGACCCAGGAGGACCTGGGCAAGCGTATCGGCATGACCCGCCAGACCATCGCCGCCATCGAGCAGGGCAAATACTCACCGTCCCTGGAAGCCGCCTTCCGCATCGCCCGGGTGTTCGGCCAGCCGCTAGATGCGGTTTTTCAATGGGAGGAATAGGCGGTGAAAATGTTGGCATGACAAACTGTTAACCCCGTTTGAGTCACTCTCCCTGGCAAAGAAACCGTCCTGGGGAGGACATGTGCCCCGCTTCAACCCTATCAAGGCCATAAGCGCGATCCTGCCGCGCCTGCAGTCCGCCAAGACCGCCGCGCAGATGGCCAATCCGCGGCTGCAGGCGGCCATCGATCTCATTCCCGACTCGATCACTTTCTGGGACGCGGACGATCGGTGCGTGTTCTGGAACGCGGCGTTCGCCGAACAGATCAAGCCCTCCGGCGCGCGGCTTCGTCCCGGCATGCCCTATGCCGAAATGCTGGAGGGGAGCCTGAAGCGCGGCCTGTTCCCCGACGCGGTCGGCCGGGAGGAGGCCTGGCTGAAGGCGCGCATCGCCGGGCGCCGCGAGGCCGACCGCACCTTTGAGCGCGCGGTGAGTGACGACCGCTGGTGGCGTTTTGACGAGCGGCGCACGCCCTGCGGAGGGGTGCTTTCGACCATCACCGACATCACCGAACAGAAGCGCGGCGAGCGCGAGCTTGAGGCCAAACAAGCGGAGGCCAGCGAGGCCAATGCGCGCCTGGAGCAGGAGATGGCCGGCCAGGCGGTGGTCGTGGACGCCCTGGCCCGGGGCTTGGAGCAGCTATCGTCCGGGGATCTGACCTATCGGCTCTCAGCCGACTTCCCGCCAGCCTACGAAAAGCTCAGGGGCGATTTCAACGGCGCCATGGAGCGGCTTCACGCCACCATGAACGGCATCGTCGCCAGCGCCCATGGCGTGCACGCCGGGGCCGGCGAGATCGCCGTCTCGGCTAACGATCTGGCGCACCGCACCGCTCGCCAGGCCGCGAGCCTGGAGGAAACCGTCGCCGCCCTGGAAGACATCACCGGAACCGTCCGCCGCACCGCCCAGAGCGCCGGGGAGGGCAATCGCGCGGTTATGGCCGCCCGGGTGGACGCCGAGGCCACTGAGCGGGTGGTCGGCGACGCCATCACCGCCATGGCCGACATCGGCCGCTCCGCCGACCAGATCTCGCAGATCACCGCCCTGGTGGACGAGATCGCCTTCCAGACCAACCTTCTGGCCCTGAACGCCGGTATCGAGGCGGCGCGGGCCGGGGAGGCCGGCAAGGGCTTCGCCGTGGTGGCGACCGAGGTGCGCTCGCTCGCGCAGCGCTCGACGGCGGCGGCCAAGGAGATCAACGGCCTGATCGCGGCCTCTTCGGTGCAGGTGAAGTCGGGGGTCCGCCTGGTGGGCGAGGCGGGGTCGGCGCTGAAACACATCCTGGCCAAGGTTGGCGAGATCAGCGCGCTTACCCAGGATATCGCCGCCACCGCCGCCAAACAGGCCGACGGGGTCAATCAGCTCAACGCCGCCATGGCCGAGATGGACAGGGCCACCCAGCAGAACGCCGCCGTTTCCGAGGAAAACACCGCCGCCAGCCAGACCCTGGCCGAGGAGGCGCAGCAGCTGGCCGGACTGATCGGTCATTTCACCCTCTCGGGCGATGCGGACCTGTTGATGGAAAGCGTGGGGGCGCGGCGGAGGGCTTAGGGGCCGCACGTCCGCCGGGGTTCTCATCGTGCATGGGGCTAGCAATCCTCCCCCGTTGGGGGAGGATTTGCCTAATCCCGCAGGTAGCTGTCCTTGTCACTCTTGCCTTCGTGCGCGTCGATGAGCGCGGCGGCGGCTTTGCGGGCGGCGCCGGCCGGACCGTCGTCGTCGAACACCTGGCCGGTGGCGAAGATCCCCTCGGCGAGAAGCAGAAGCGCATCCCCAAGCTGCCCAGGCTTCTTGGCGCCCATGTCGCGGCACAGGGCCTTTAGGCGTTCACGCAACGCCTCCTTGTGAGCCACGGCGGCCGCGCGTCCGGGATGGGCGCGGTCGGGATATTCGACGGCGCAGTTGGTCGCCGAACAGCCGCGGTAGCTTTTCTTGTCCGCCTTTTCGGAAAGGCGCTTGAACCAGGCAAGAACCCCGGCGCGGGCGTCGCCCGGATGTTCGGCCACCGCCTCCTCCAGCCTCGCCATCGCCGCCTCACCCCAGGCGGTGACAAAGTCGGCGGCGAGCGCGTCCTTGGAGGGGAAGGCGCGGTAGAGGCTGGGTTTGGTGACGCCGGCGTGGCGGACGATCTCGTCGACGCCGACGGCGCGGATGCCCTGGGCATGGAAAAGTTCATGGGCGCTTTCGCGGATCTTGTCGGCGGCGCGTTTAGGCTGCTCGGTCATGATTCAAGCTCAAGCAGATTGTACCGTTGGAATCTATCGCACCCCTCAAGACCAATGATTCCTTGACTTTGTGCGCCGCAACAACGATATGCCCCCTGCGCATCGCTTTTCGGCACTGCGCTATCCGGCGCTCCAGACGCGTGAGGGGACTACCCGTCCTCCCCTGTTGAGCGCCGCCGAAACGGCCCATCCGATCGCCCGGACACGCGGGGCTTTCCTTAACTAGAATCGCTTCAAAGCGCGCGAAAGCCGAACCCGGCCGCGCGCGCTTCGCGCATATTTGAAAGAACGTCTTTTGACTCAATTTACCGACCTTGGCCTGAACCCCCTTCTTGTGAAGGCGCTGACCGCCAAGGGTTATGAAACCCCCACCCCGATCCAGGCCCAGGCGATCACGCCGGTCATGGCGGGCAAGGACCTGCTGGGCATCG
>DGYN01000132.1:0-39212 GCA_002398405.1 Caulobacteraceae bacterium UBA5005 | reverse complement strand
GCACCGGCAAGACGGCGGCCTTCGCCCTGCCGATCCTGCACCGCCTGTTGCTGGACCCCCGGCCCGCGCCCCGCAAGGGCGCCCGCTGCGTGGTTCTGGCCCCGACCCGCGAACTGGCCAGCCAGATCGCCGAAAGCTTCAAGGCCTATGGCAAGCATCTGAACCTGAAAGTCGCCACCGTCTTCGGCGGCGTGAAGTACGGCGCCCAGATCAAGGCTTTGGCCGGCGGTCTCGACGTCCTGGTCGCGACGCCCGGCCGTCTGATCGACCATATGCAGAACCGGGACGCCGACCTTGGCTCCACGGAAATCCTGGTCCTCGACGAAGCCGACCAGATGCTCGACCTGGGCTTCGTGCTGCCGATCCGCAAGATCGTCGCCAAGATGAGCCGCCAGCGGCAGAGCCTGTTCTTCTCGGCCACCATGCCGCCGGAGATCGAAAAGCTGGCCCGTGAACTCCTGATCGAGCCGGTCAATGTCTCGGTGACTCCGCAGGCGACCACGGTCGAGAAAATCGACCAGACTCTGCTGTTCGTCGAAGCCCCCCGCAAGCGCGCCCTCCTGGCCGAGCTTTTGGAGGACAAGAGCATGAACAAGGTGCTGGTCTTCACCCGCACCAAGCGCGGCGCCGACCGCGTCGCCCGCTATCTGGAAGGCGTCGGCATCGGCGCGGCGGCGATCCACGGCGACAAGAGCCAGGGCCAGCGCGAGAAGGCTCTCCACGCCTTCAAGCAAGGCCAGGTCCGGGCCTTGATCGCCACCGACATCGCCGCGCGCGGCATCGACGTCGATTCCATCTCGCACGTGGTGCAGTACGAACTGCCCCAGGTGCCGGAAAGCTACGTCCACCGCATCGGCCGCACGGCCCGGGCGGGGGCCGGCGGCGTCGCCATCAGCTTCTGCGCTGATGATGAGCGCAACCTCCTCAAGGACATCCAGCGCACCATCCGGATGACCATCCCGACCTTCGACCGCCGCAACGACAAGGGCCTGGCAGTCATGGCCGCGGCCACCGAAAGCATGCCGCCGGCCGAGCAATCCCTGGCTCAGCCCAAGGACAAGAACCGCAACCGCCGCCGGGGCGGTCACAAGCCGGCAGGCGATCGTCCGCAGGGCCACGGCCACAATCCCCGCGACGGCGCGGCGGCCAAGCCCCATGGCGGGCAGGGCCAGAAGCGCTTTGGCGGCGGCGCCAAGCGCAGCGGCGGCTCGAACGCCGCGGGCGGCAAGCGCTGGGATCCGATCTCGGCCTAAACGCCACAAGCTTTAGAATTGATGGGGCGGCGGGGCTTTGGCTTCGCCGCCTTTTCTTTATTCCCGCTGGGCGGCTGAGCCGGGTCCCGCCGCCGGCTTGGACCTTGGCGCCGAGCCCATGATCTGAGCGAACTCCTCGCGGCTGATCCCAACCTGATGCGGATAGGGGAAGCGCAGACCCTCCCGGGTAAAGGCGTCCTTCACCCGGTGGATGATGTCGGATTCGATATCGCCGACCTCCGCCGCCGCCGTCCAGGCGCGCAGGGTGACGGTGACGCCGTGGTCGGTGAGGCCGGTGACGCCTGCCCAGGGAGCGGGCTCTTTGAGGATATGCTCCTCTTCGGCGGCCAGGCGCAGGAGGATGTCCAGGGCTTTGCCGACATCGTCGCCGTGGTCGATGGTGAAGGCGGGTTGCATCCGCCGGGTCCCCAGGGTGTTGAAATTGATGATCATGTCCCCGAACACCTTGCCGTTGGGCATGATCACCTTGAGCCCGTCGGAGGTGATCAGCTCTGTGGTGAAGAGGTCGAGGCTTTTGACCACGCCCTTGCGGCCGTTGATCTCCACCAGGTCGTTGACGCGGTAGGGGCGCAGCAGCAGCAGCATGACCCCGGCCGCGACGTTGGCCAGGGTTCCCTGAAGGGCGAGGCCGACGGCGAGAGAGGCCGCGCCCAGCACCGCCAGGATCGAGGTGGTCTGCACGCCCAGTTGGCCAAGCACCGCGATCAGGCCGACGATGATGATCAGATAGCGGACGAGGGAGGCGATGAAGTTCGCCAGGGTCACATCGACCCGGCGGCGGCGCTTTCCCTGCGACACCCGTTTCTTGATCAGTTTCGACACCACCCCCGACAGCCAGAAGGTGACGATCAGGATCAGCAGGGCGGCCACCAGGTTCACCGCGAAGGCTCCGGCCAGGTCGATGTAGTGGCGCGCGGTTTCCGGGTCGGTGGCGAGCTTTTCCAGGTCTAGGGCGTCCATGGGCTTTCGAATGCGGGGCAGGCTTGGCTGTTCCCCTAGCCTTTGCAGGGCATGATGGTTTGGGGAGCGGGAAGCCTGCCCGGGGCGGGCGGCTCAAAGATGGCGATATAGCCGACGCCGCCGGTGAGGGTCTTACGCGAAAGCTCCCGATAGCCTACGGCCGCCAGCTCGCAGCGCAGCAGGGCGGGCGGCGTGCCGTGGTTTTCCGGCCGCCGGTCGAGGTCGGTGATGATCAGGCGCCCGCCGGGCTTGAACGATCCGGCCAGGCGGTGGAGCAGGCCGTAGGGCTGCTCGATCTCGTGGTACATATGGATCAGGAAGGCGGCGTCGAGGGCCGCCTTGGGCAGTTTCGGATCATCCGCCGTCCCCTGCACCAGGGTGACGTTGGCGAGATTCATCCGGGCGACCCGCGCCTTAAGCCCCGCCAGATAGTCCGGCATGATGTCCTCGGCATAGACGCGGCCGGCCGGCCCCACGGCGGGCGAGAGCCTCACCACATAATAGCCGGAGCCCGCGCCGATATCGGCCACGGTCTGGCCGGGCTTGATCCCGGCGGCGGAAAAGACCTGCTCGGTTTCCTTGACCTCATCGCGCTCTTCCTCGCTCGCCCAGATCGGGCTGACGATCTCGGCGACCGGGCGGTCCGGCGCGGGAAAGCCCGCGGCGTCGCGGCGCACCGCCTGGGCCTGGGCGAGGCCCGTGGTGACAAGCAGAAGGGCGAGGACTGAAGGCAGGAGGGGCTTCATGCGATGAGCGTCGGCCGCGAAGGCGCGCGGGTCAAGCGCCGCCTATACCGCCTCTTAAGGCCCGCCCTGCGATAAGGCGGCAATGACCGCCGATACCGCCATCGCCCAGCCCCGCCCCTACCGCCGTTCGCGGCGGCCGGAGGAGCGCGTGCGGGTCATGGGGCGGGAGATGGATCTGATGCGCCCCGAGGAGGTGCTGCATTTCGTCATCCAGCGCCTGGCGGCCAGCGAGCAGACCATCGTCGCCAACCACAATCTGCATAGCCTGTATCTCTATCCGCGGGATGCGGAGCTTCGGGCCTTCTATGAGATCAGCCATCTGATCGAGGTCGACTCCACGCCCTTGATCGCCTGGGCGCGGCTGATCGGAAAATCGGCGCGCAGGCTGCATCGCTGCACCTATCTCGATTGGCGGGACCTGTTCTGGGCCGAAGCGCGCCGCAGGAGCTGGCGGGTGTTCTATCTGGGCGGCGCGCCCGGCGTCGCGCAGACGGCGGCCGCGCGGCTGAAGGCCGAGTGGGGCGTCGAAATCGAGGTCGCCGACGGGTATTTCGACATGACGGCGGATTCAGAGGGCTCGGCGGACATCCGCCGGCGGATCAACGCCTTTGATCCGGACATTCTGTTCGTCGGCATGGGGATGCCCCGGCAGGAGGCGTGGATCGTGCGCAATCACGCGAAACTGGGGCCCTGCGCCATCTTTTCGGTGGGGGCGGCCTTTGACTATGAGGCGGGGGTGCAGAAGGCGGCGCCGCGCTGGATGGGGCAGGTGGGCCTGGAATGGCTGTTCCGCCTGACCGCCGATCCCAAACGGCTGTTCACCAGATATTGCGTCGAGCCATTCAGCCTTATCGGTCCAGCGCTTAGGGATCTTTCGGCGCTCCGCCGCCGCCGCTGACCCGCGGCAAAAAGTTACTGCATTTTCAATATTGTTACCCGAGATTCACCCTGCTTGTTGACGGCTTTGTTTACCGCATCGCCCTAATGGTCAGGCTTCGGGGTGTAACTTCAACGGAATGCGAAGCCGTCATGGCGACCAAGACCTGGCAATTGCCGATGCGCGATAAGAGCGCCAAGAGCTTCCTCCGCGACAATCGCGGCGGGGTGGCGATCACCTTTGGTCTCGCTTTCCCGGTGGTGGCCTTCATGTCGCTGGTGGCGGTCGACTACAGCCGCGCCTCCTCGGCCAAGCAGGCCCTGCAGGAAGCGCTCGACGCCGCGACCCTGATGGCCGCGCGCTCCACCGCGATGACGGCCAATGATATCGATACGATCGGCGACAAGACGCTCGCCGCCCAGTTGATCCCCCACACCGACATCACCGGCCTGACGGCGAACGGCCAGGGCCGCGTCGCCAATGCGACATTCACGCCCGATAGCACCAAGATCATCGCCGTCGCCAACGCCACGGTCGAACCCCTTGTCGCCGGTGTGTTCCTGGATGGTCCGATGGAGATCAGCGCCCACTCTGAAGTGGTGCGTTCGCTCAACAAGCTCGAAATCGCGCTGGTGCTCGACACCACCGGCTCGATGCAGGGCACCAAGCTGACCAACCTGATCACCTCGGCGAAGGAATTCGTCACCACCATGCAGACGGCCGCGTCCTGGTCGGTCGAAACCAATCCGGTCAAGATCTCCGTGGTGCCCTTCGCCCAGACGGTGAAGGTTCAGTCGTCGCTGTCGATGGCGAACTACAACAATGCGACCTTCACGATGACGGGGCTGCCGACCTGGCTGGACGGCCGCAACCGCGCGGTCAGCTGGAACAATGACATCTTCACCAACGCCAATGCGGTGGAAGCCAACCGTATCGACCGCTTCCGGATGCTCAAGCAGATGGGCCAGCCCTGGGGCGGCTGCGTCGAGGCGCGGGTGGCGCCCTATGACATCCGCGAGACCGCGCCGACCTCGAGCACGCTCGCGACCCTGTTTACGCCCTATTTCTGGCCGGACGAGCCGGATACCGATAGCGACTACCAGAACGACTATCTGACCGACGGCACCAGTGGGCAGGTGTCGGGCCTGACCTGGTTGCAGCGTCAGGGCCGCTCGGCCAAGTACAACACCACGACGTTCAAGTCGGGCACAGCGGCGCCGAACACCTTCATCCCGCACGCCCTGTACGGCTCCCCGTGGCTCTACGGCCCGAACGCGGCCTGCAACATGCAGGCGGTCAAGCGCCTGTCGACGGACTTTGAGGGGATCAAGACCCACATCGACGGCCTGGTGGCGAGCGGCGAGACCAACGTTCCCTTGGGCCTGATGTGGGGCTGGCACACGCTGTCGCCCAACGCGCCCTTCGCCGATGGCGTCGCCTACACGACGCCCGCCACCACCAAGATCATCGTCCTGATGACTGACGGCGACAACACGATGAACGACACCGTGGGGTCGAACAACGCGAACAACTCCAACTACCACGGCTATGGCTACATCTGGCAGAACAAGCTCGGCACCACGAGTTCGGACACCGGCACGCGAACGACCTATATGAACAACCGCATGGTGCCGCCGGCCAGCAATCCGAACCAAGAGGCCCTGTGCACCAACATCAAGGCCAAGAACATTCAGATCTATTCGGTGGGCGTGGGCGTCAGCAACGCGGCCAAGACTCTGCTCACCGCCTGCGCCACGTCGTCCGACTACTATTATGACGTCGACGCCCAGGCCGGGAATCTGAGCGCCGCCTTCAGCGCCATCGCCGGCAGCATTCAGAACCTTAGGATCTCACACTAGCGGGCGCGTTCAGGCGAAGTGGGAACCGGTTCGCCGCCCGGAATGCGCGACCTTTAGAACTCGGGGATGAGGAGGGCCCGCGCGGCCCTCCCGTCTTCCATCACCTGGGCCGTGAGGGCCTCGAGGCTGTCGAACTTTTCCTCAGGCCTTAGATAGGCGACGAGCTGCGTCTCGACTGTCTGGCCGTAGAGGTCCTCGTCGAAATCAAACAGCCACGCCTCCAGGCGTGCGTCGACCAGACCCGTCGTCGGGTTCTCGCCGATGTTCGAGGCGCCGGGAATAAGCCGCCCGTCGGCAAGCCGGGTGCGCGTCGCATAGACGCCGAACCGGGGCCGGGCGTAGTCGCCCAGCGGAACATTGAGGGTGGGAAATCCAAGGGTGCGGCCGAGCTTTTTGCCCTCCTGGACGATACCTTCGATAGCGAAAGGCCGGCCAAGGATCTCCGCGGCGCGGTCGGGGCGGCCCTCCGCCAGGGCGTGGCGCACCTCCGAGGAGGAGAATTTCCGGGCCTCCTCGTCGCCGAACCTGCCGGTGATCGAAACGGAAAAGCCCAGAGTCTCGCCATAGGCCTGGAGCGACGTAGGATCGCCGGACCGGTCCTTGCCGAAGGTGATGTCGAAGCCGGCCGCCACATGGGCGACGCCAAGCCCCCCGGCGAGAACCTGTTCGGCGAAGGCGCCGTCGCTCATGGCCGCCATCTCCGCGCCGAAGGGCAGGACGTAGAGGATGTCGACCCCCAGATCGGCCAGGGCGCGGGCGAGCTGGTCGCCGGTCATCAGCTTGAAGGGCTCGGCGGCGGGCTGGAAGAAGCGGCGGGGGTGCGGCTCGAAGCTGATCACCCCGAGCGGCGCGCCCTTTTCCTTAGCGGCCAGGGCGGCGGCGGCGATGACCCTCTGGTGGCCGCGATGCACGCCGTCGAAATTGCCCAGCGCCACCGCCGCGCCGCGATCTTCCGGCGCGATGTCTTTCCAGCCGTGGACCTGTTTCAAGCGCCGCGCCTGGGGGGCATGACCAAGGCTTCGCCCTCGACCACGGGCTTGCCGCCGACCAGGGCCATGGTCTCGAGGGTGGCGCGGCCTTTTTCGGGGTCGAGCGCGGTGATTGTGGCGCGGACGGTGACCTCGTCGCCGATCTTCACCGGGCGCCGGAAACGCATGGTCTGCGACAGATAGATCGAGCCGTAGCCAGGCAGCCTTGTGCCGATCACCGCCGAGATGAAGCCCGCCGACAGCATGCCGTGGGCGATGCGGGTTCCGAACTGGGTGGTCTTGGCGAAGGCCTCGTCGAGGTGGACGGGATTGTCGTCCTGGCTGACCTCGGCAAAGGTCTCGATGACTTTTTCGGTGACGGGGAAGGTCATTTCCGCCGTATCGCCGACGGAAAGATCCTCAAAGAATTTGCCCTGTTTGGTCATGGCGCCCTCACCTGTTCGTCGTCGCTTTAAGCCTCACCAGCGAAGCGCCGCAAGCTCATAGGCCGCGTGGGCGCCGGCCTTGGCGAGGAGAGTCTCGCTGTCGCCCTCGGCGGCGTGGATGCCGCCGGAAATATAGAGGCAGTCGAGGCCCTGATTGTTGGCCCCCTTCACGTCGGTGGCGATGCCGTCGCCGATACAGAGCACCCGCTCGCGGTCGATGGGCTTTGCGGCCAGGCGCCGGGCTTCGGCCAGCGACAGGTCGTAGGTCGGGGCATAGGGCTTGCCGGCCATGATCACCTTGCCGCCCAGCGTCTCGTAGAGGTCGGCCAGGGCGCCGGCGCAATAGATCAGCTCATCGCCCCGCTGCACCACGCGGTCGGGATTGGCGCAGAGGAAGGTGAGGCCCCGCTCGGCGGCGCGGGTCAGGCGGGCGCGATAGTCCTCCGGCGTCTCGGCCGTATCGTCGAAGGGGCCCGTGCAGCAGATGAAGGCGGCATCCTCCAGGCCCGCGAATTCCAGGTTCAGGCCCTCATAGAGCGGGGCGTCGCGGTCGGGGCCGACGGCCCAGACGGGGCCCGGGGCGCGATCGGCCAGGAGCTTGCGGGTGGCGTCGCCGGAGGTGACGAAGCCGGACCAGGACGCTTTGGGCACGGCCAGTTCATCGAGCTGGGCATGAACGGCGGCGGCGGGGCGCGGCGCGTTGGAGATCAGCACCACGGGTCCGCGCTGGGCCTGGAAGATGGCCAGGGCCTCGCAGGCCGCGGGATGGCTCACACGGCCGTTGTGGATCACCCCCCAGACGTCGCACAGCACCGCGTCGTAGCGGTGGGCGATGGAGGACAGACCGGTGACCTTTGTAGGCATGGGGCGGGGCTAGGCCGGTTGGCCCAGGGCGTCAATCTAGTTGAACAGGTGACGCCTGCGTTCCAGCGCCTCAGGGGTCCAGACGTCGGCGGACTTGTAGTATTCGGGCACGGCGCGCGCGCCCTCCGGCAGGGTCACCCAGGGCTGTTTGGAGGAGGTCCAGATGTGGATGTCGGGGGGAAAGGCGTCGGGATTGTCCAGGGTTCCGACCCGCAGGAAGGCGATCTGCTCGGCGCCGCCATAGTGGCTCCACAGGGCGATCTTGCAGGCGGCGCAGCGGACCACCGCCTGGCCCCGGCCGCTGTTGGAGGGGGTGTCGATGGTTTCGGTCTCGCCGGTCGCCTCGAGGCGGTCGGTTTCGATGAGGGCGTTCTGGGCGAAGGCGGTTCCGGTCTCGCGCTGGCACCAGCGGCAGTGGCAGGCGTGGGTGATCATCGGCCGGCGCATCATCCGGTAACGGACGGATCGGCAGGGGCAGCCGCCTTCGAAGACTTCGCTCATTCTGTGAGTGAAGGCCTGGACGGCCCCACGGTCAAGCTGTCGCGAGCGGAGGGCTCTTGCGGTTCATCAGCGCGAGGACGCAGGCGGCCGCCGCCAGCAGGGCGAGAGGTCCTGCCTGGAACGGAATTACGCGCAGACCGGTGAACGCCAAGACCATCACGGCGGCGACCGCCAGGAAGGCGTAGAAGGCCTTGGGCCGCCAGCGGACCAGGAAGATGGCCGCGCCGAGGTGGGTGATCCCGATCAGCAGCATGTAGGCGAAGATAAAGGGCTGGGCCTGTTGGTAGCCCTCTGCCTGATCCGGATGTCCCCAGGCAATGAGCTTGTCGTAATACCAGTCCGGCCCGCCCATCAGAACCATCGCTCCGTTCCAGGCCATTTTGAAATGGAAGGCGGCATAGGCGGCGGTGACGGCGGCGACGAACCAGCGGGCGGCGGTGACTAAGGTTTGCATGGGTTGAAGCCTTTCGATCAGGAGGGTCAGCAGACAACCGGCCGCCCAGGAGAGCGGATCGTCCGCGTCCTGCAGCTCGCGCTGCATGGCCATGGCCCAGGTGCGGCGACGGTCGGAGGCGATCCGGACGGCGAAGAACATCAGATGGTCCGCAAGGCGCCTCATGCGGTCTGCGCCTTTAAGGCCCTGCGGGGCGCGCTGGCTGACCGTTGATCTTGCGCCAAGGCGGCGCCGGCGTTCGTCAGCCGATAGGCGTGGCGCGCCGGACGCCCCGGCTGCAGGGGCGCGCGCCATTCGGACTCCAGCAGGCCCTGGTCCGAGAGGCGCATCAGGATCGGATAGAGGGTTCCGGACTTGAGCTGCGTTTCCTTGGCGAGGTCATAGCCGTAGCGCCAGGCCTGGGGCTGGGTGAGGAGGGCGGCGAGGACCAGGCGGGTCTGGCGGGAGATGTTCAGGGCGCGGGCCATGAACCATAATCAACATATGTAGAGTTTCGAGTCAATCTATATATGTAGACTTTCCGCGCGCCTGGGCGGGCGCACCGCTGTCACCAGGACAAAGCTCAGCATCATCAAGAGGTACCAGGCGCCCATCTTCTCAATGGGGACGAGGGTCCAGCCGTTCCGCTGACTGGGATAGACCCAGGCGTTGGCGAAGGTGCCGGCGTTCTCGGCGAACCACAGGAACAGGGCCACCAGGATAAAGCCCACCAGCATGGGCATGCGGCGGACCCGGTTCCGGGGGGTGAAGAGAATCTGCGCGCGGAAGAAGATCACCGCGGAAAAGCCGAACAGCACCAGGCGGATATCCGTCACATAGTGGTGGGTGAAGAAATTCGCATAGGCCCCGATCGCCAGGATCCAGGTCGTCCAGACCGGCGGATAATGTTCGAAGCGGATGTCGAAGATGCGCAGGGCCCGTGCGATGTAGGAGCCGACGCAGGCGTACATGAAGCCGGAAAACAGGGGGACGCCGCCGATGCGGAAAAAGGCCTCCTCGGGATAAACCCACGAGCCCTGGGTGGTCTTGAACAGCTCCATGATCGTCCCGACCACGTGGAAGATCAGGATTACCGCCGCCTCGTCCCAGTGTTCCAGCTTGAGCGCGAGAAGCCCGACCTGGATGGTCAGCGACGCCAGGAATAGAAAGTCGTAGCGGGCGAGCGGCGCGGTGTCCGGCCAGAGCAGATGGGTCGACACCAAGAGGAAGATCATCAGCCCGCCAAACAGGCAGGCGAAGGCCTGCTTCAGGCCGAACAACAGGAATTCAAAAGCGCGCCGCCGCCACGGCCCCCCATCCGCCCACGGCCCCGCCGCCGCCTCCAGGGCCGCGAACTCCCGTTTAATGACTGCCCTGACGCCCACACCGCAAAGGCTAGCTCGATCTGATGAGTTGGCGATACGGCCCGCCGTGGTTATTTGGTGCAGATATGACCGGTTTTCCCAATGCCCCCGACAAGCAGGCCCTGGAGCGGGGCGCGGAGATCGCGCCGCGGTTCGACGCCAACGGCCTGATCGCCGCGGTGACGACCCACGCCGCCACCGGCGAAGTCTTGATGCTGGCCTGGATGAATGATGCGGCGCTGCGGCTGACGCTGGATACGGGCGAGGCGCACTATTTCAGCCGCTCGCGCAATGAACTGTGGAAGAAGGGTGAGACGTCCGGCCAGATTCAGAAAGTCTGCGAAGTGCGTTTCGACTGCGACCAGGATGCGGTGCTGTTGAAGGTCCTCCCCCAGGGGGACGGCGGCGCCTGCCACGTCGGCTTCCGGTCGTGTTTTTATCGCGTGGTCGAGGACGGCAAGCTCGTCGAACGGCCCGATTAGAGGAAGGTTCTAGATGGCCAAGGAAGAGCTCCACGTCCCGCGCGACAGGATCAAGCCAAAGACGCTCAATCTGCACTACGCCATCACCTCCCTGATCGAGGAGTTCGAGGCGGTCGACTGGTACCGCCAGCGGGCCGATGACTGCGATGATCCGGCCCTGCGCGCCATCCTCCTGCACAACGCCAAGGAGGAGCTTGAGCACGCGGCCATGGTGCTGGAATGGATCCGCCGCAACGATGCCGAGGCCGACGCCCAGCTGCGCGAATACCTGTTCAAGGACGGCGACATCGCCGGCCACGAGGAAGAGGCGTCTGGCGAGCACGGGCTGTAGGGGGGAAAGCCTTGCCGGTTGCTCAACTTCTGACCCCGCCTACCAACTATGCGATCGTCCAGCTCCCTGACCGGGAGTTTCCGGGCGTGGTTTTTCAAGGCGACAGCCTCAATTCGTTGATCAGTAAATTAGAAGAAGCGGTCTCGAAGGCCGATACGGACGTTCTTACTGAGATCGTCGAGCGGTTGCGCGCGGTGCGAAGCCGATACGAGACAGCCTTACAGCAGGCCGGAATCGGTCTTCCCTACGAGACTCGGCCGCGCTTGTAACTACCTCCCCCGCGAAGCGGCGGGAGGGGGACCGCGCCGAAGGCGTGGTGGAGGGGGCGAGCCCCAGACACCGGCGCTTGCCGCCCGCCCCCTCCACCCCGCTTCGCTGCGCTACGCGCGGTCCCCCTCCCCCGTTCCCGTTGGTCACGTTGGAGGTAGAAAAGAAAAAGCCCGCGGCAATTCCGTGGGGACGGGGTGCGCCGCGGGCCTATCGAGGTCGCAGTCGGGGTAGGGAGGAGCGACCTCAAGTGGTGGTGTTCCCGTTCTAGGCGAACGCCGTTCTCCGGGTCAGATGCATCGGCGGTCGGCGAGCGGCGCGGGGATATGCACCCTTTGGGCAAGGTTGCAGATGCGCGCATTTCGCTGCATGCAACGGTTGCATTTGGCCAAATTTATGGGATGTTTCGGCCATGACCGCGGTGGCCGATTTCTCGACCAAGCTTGAACTCGCGCTCAAGGCCCTGTCGATGAGCCGGGGGCGCCTTGCCGCGGACCTTGGGGTGGACAAATCCCTGGTCGGGCGATGGGCTTCAGGCGCGGTGAACCCATCCGATCACAACCTCTCGAACCTGACCCGCCTGATTGCCGGCAAGAAGCCGGGCTTCACCATGCTCGACTGGGACCGCGACGTCTCGGGCCTGGCCGCGGTGTTCGGGGTCGACGCGGCGGTGGCGAGAAGCGGGACGAACGGCGCCTCGCACCACCAGGAGGGGCTTCCGCTGCCGATCCTGGCGCAGGCGCGGCTGACCACCGAGCGGCGCGGCGCGGCCTATGAGGGTTTCTGGCGGACGACCCGGCCCTCGATCCTGATGCCGGGCCAGTTCTTTCACGACTACGGCATGATCCGCAAAGGCCCGGACGGGCTTCTGGGCGTCAAGGTCGGCGGGGCCGGGGGCCTCATGTTCGAAGGTTGGCTGTTCCCGGCCGAAGGGCAATTGTTCGGCCTTCTGTTCGACAGCCTGGGTCTGACTCCGATCTTTCTGGTCTTGAACGGCGTCCCCCTGCCCCGCGCCAGCACCATCGACGGCCTGGTCATGGCCGCGGCGCTCAACGCGGCGCGCACGCCGTCAGCCTATCCGATCATCTTCGAGCGCATCGGCGAGCTTTCCGGCGACAAGGCCAAGGACGACGGCGAGTGCGACGCCCTGCTGGCCCGCGACCCGCGCGCCACCGAGGAGACCGCCCCCAAGGACGTGCGCGACCATCTGATCCGCGACATCGGCCCCGAGGCCGCCAAGAAGGGCGGCGACCTGTTCCTGCTGTCCTCGGCGGTGAGCACCTTCTCGCGCGGCGCCACGCTTGGCGGACAGCTGACCGGGTGAGTGGGTTCAGCCTCGACGAGGATGATGAGCTCGTCGGCGCGGACATCCGCACGGTTTCCATGGCCCCTGAGCTCGTCGGCGACCGGATCGACAAGGCCCTGGCCGCCAGTTTGCCTGAACTGTCCCGCGCCCGCCTGCAGGCCCTGATCGCCGGCGGCCGCGTCACTGTTGGGGGAGCGGCGCTCACCGACGCCTCGGCCAAGGCGCGGAGCGATGCGGTCTATCAGATCATCCTGCCGCCGCCCCTCCCCGCCCTGCCGTCGCCGGAGGACATTCCGCTCCGCGTCCTGTTCGAGGACGCCCATCTGATCGTGGTCGACAAGCCGGCGGGGATGACCGTCCACCCAGCCCCCGGCAATGAGGCGGGAACCCTGGTCAACGCCCTGCTGCACCACTGCGGGCCGTCCCTCGCGGGGATCGGCGGGGTGGCGCGGCCGGGGATCGTCCACCGGCTGGACAAGGACACCTCCGGGGTGATGGTCGCGGCCAAGTCCGACGCCGCCCACCAGGGCCTTTCCAAGCTCTTCGCCACCCACGACATCGACCGCGCCTATGTGGCCCTGACCAGGGGATCGCCGCCAGGCCCACGGGGGACCATCACCGGAAACCTCGGGCGCTCCTCGTCCGACCGCAAGAAGATCGCCATCCTGAAGAGCGGCGGGCGGGAGGCCGTGACCCACTATGCGGTCGAACTCACCTTCGGCCCAGCGACGCGGCCGTGGGCCGCCAAGGTGGCGCTCAGGCTCGAGACGGGACGCACCCACCAGATCCGGGTGCACCTGGCCTCGAAGGGCGCCCCGGTGCTGGGCGACGCCCTCTATGGCGGGGGCCAGCCGGCCTTGCCGGTGCGAGCGGCGATCATCGAGGCCGGGCTTCACCGCCAGGCCCTGCACGCCGCATTGCTGGGCTTCAAACACCCCGTGACGGGGGAGCGCCTGACGTTCGAGACACCCCTGCCCCCGGACATGGCGGCCCTGCAGGCGAGGCTGCTCACCCTTTGAGGCGCTGGGCGGTCCTGCTTGTTCTGACCCTGGCCGCTTGCGAGAAGGCGCCCGCGCCCAAGACCTTGCCGAACCTGAGGGAGAGCGCGCCCCCAAGCCCCGCCGGCCTCGCGCCCCTGCCGTGCGACGCCAAGGGCTCTCTCTATCCGCTGCACCAACGGTACTGCCGCGACGACCTCAACTTTGTGACCCCGGCCGCTCTTAAGGTTCTAACCTCGGCAGCCAAGAAACTGGCGGGGCCCCGCATCGGCTATATGGACGCCTCTTGGCCGAGCGGGGTTAAGCCCATGCCGCCGCACTACAGCCACGGCGACGGGCGGCAGGTGGATCTTGCCCTCTTCTATGAGGACCGGCAGGGCCGTCCCCTCGACCGGTCGCCGGTCGCCGGCTACGGCGCCTATGAACCGCCGCGGAGGGAGTCCGAGCGGGCCTGCCCAGGGGGCGCGCGCGGCAAGCAGGAGCGCCCCGATCCGCCCAGGGACCGGAATTGGCGGCTGGACGAAGCGAGGACCAAGGCCCTGGTCAGCGCCCTGATCGCATATCCCGCCGTGCGACGGGTGTTCATCGAACCCCATCTCAAGACCCGCCTTGGGTTTGCGGGCGAGGGCAAGGTGCGTTTCGCCGGTTGCGGCGCCGCCCGGCACGACGACCACATCCACGTGGACTTCTATTGAGGCGGGAGTAGTCTCGCCCCTAGCAATGCTCGGGAAACGGGCTGGGGAGGAACGACGATGAAGATTTCCAAAGGCATGTCTTTGCTCGCCCTGTTGACGGCGGGCGCGGTGCTGTGCGGCCCGGCGGTGGGAGCCGAGCCCAAGATGGTGGCGGGCGCGGCCTGCAACAATCCGCCGAGGATGAATTGCCCCGAGGCCAATTGCCTGCCGGCCCTTTCCGGCAACCAGGGCCCGGCGATAGAGCCCAAGACCAAGCGCGCCTTCTTCCTGGATTTCCCCTGCGATCTGAAGCCCGGGGAGAAACTGGTCTTTGTCTTGAACCTGCATGGCGGGGGATCGGTGGGAAACTGGCAGCGGCACTATTTTCCCGCCGTCGATCACAAGGAGAAATACCGCCTGATCGTCGCCACGCCGACGGCCGCCGCGCCCATGCCGGGCCGCAGCTGGCAGGGGCCGGCGGATGACGCCTATCTGCACAATATCAGCGACCTGGTGATCGCCAGCTTCGGCAGGCGGAACATCAAGTCCTACTGGCTGGCGGGCCACAGCCAGGGCGGCGCGACCAGCCGCCGGATCGTCTGCTCGCCCTATTTCCGGGACAAGGTCGACGGATTCATTTCCCTTTCGGGCGGCCGGGTCGGCTCGCCTCCGGCCCCAGCGAGGGCCGGAGCGCCGCCGGCGGCCGGACGCGGACCCGCGCCGGCGCCCGCCCCGCTGGACTGCGATTTCTCCTTCATCTTTTCCATCGGCGAGCTTGAGGCGACAGGTCAGAACCTGCCCACGGTGTCGAGCTGGGCGGAAAAGTATGGTTGTGGGGCCCGCTCGCCGGCCCGCGAGGTGCGTGACGCCAAGGCCGGCTATGTCACCGCCACGGACCAATCGCGCGGCCCAAGCTGGGGCCGCTTCGCCCGGCCGGGCGTCGCCAGGGTCATGGCCTATCCAGGCTGCAAGGATGGCCGGGTGGTCGCCGACATCGTGCGTATCGACAAGGGCCACACCGAGGGCTTCGAGCCGGTGATCATGGACGAGATCCTCAAGCTGATGGTCTCGGCCAAGGGCGGCAAGCTGCAGAAAGACTAGCTACTCGACGGGCGCCACGAACTGGTAGCCGGCGTGGCGGTGGGTGCGGATGGCCTGCTCGGCGCAGCAGGCCGAAAGCTTGCGGCGCAGGCGGCTGATGTGCACGTCGATGGCGCGGTCGAAGACGTCTGTCTCGCCATAGGCCTGGTCGAGGAGTTCGTCGCGGCTCATCACCCGGCCGGGATTTTCGATCAGCACGGAGAGGACCGATAGCTCGCCGGGGGTCAGCTGGATGACCTCGCCCTCGGCGCCGCGCAGATGGTGGCGGCCCAGCTCGAACTCGACGCCGAGAAAGCGGCGGTGGCGGCCGATCCGCGCCGAGGCGGGCGCGAGGCGACGGCGCAGCACGGCGCGGACCCGGGCCAGCAGTTCGCGCGGATTGAAGGGCTTGGCCAGAAAGTCGTCGGCGCCGCTTTCCAGGGCCAGGATGCGGTCCGCGTCCCCGGCCAGGCCGCTGACCATGATGATCCCGCGCCGCTTGCCGCGCGCCAGGCGGCGGCAGATGGCGTGGCCGTCCTCTCCGCTCAGCTTGATGTCGAGGACGACGAGATCGACCGCGGTGCGGGACAGGATATCGTCCATCTCGACCGCATCGGCGGCGCCCAGAACCAGATAGTCGTGATCGCGCAGATAGCCGACCACCAGCTCACGCAAGGCCTGATCATCCTCAACCACCAGAAGGGTGCGAACCCCAACGTCAAAGCCTTCGCCCATGGTCCTGCCTCTTAGGTGCAACGTCCTTGAGACGTTACACGGGCGAGCTGAGTGGTTCCGTCGCGGAAAATTAGGCGGCGGCCTCGATCCGCGGGGCGTCCGGCGAGAGCCAGAAGGCGAGGCGGTCGTAGAGCCGCTCGACATTGATCGGCTTGGCCACGTGATCGACCATGCCGGCGGCCTGGCAACGCTCGATCTGACCGGGCAGGACGTCGGCGGTCATGGCGATGATCGGGGTAACCGCCGCAAGACCGGGCAGCCTGCGGATGGCGCGGGTGGCGGCAAGGCCGTCCATCCCGGGCATGTGGACATCCATCAGGATGAGATCAAAGCGCCTGGCGGCCGCCAGATCGACCGCCGCCTGGCCATCGCGGGCCGTCTCCACGGTACAGCCGAGCACGGTAAGGATGGTGACGCCGAGCTCGCGGTTGGCGGCATTGTCGTCGACCAGCAGGACGTGTGCGGTGATCTCGGCGTCCTCGCCCTGCGCCTCGGCTTCTTCTGAAGGGGCCGCCGCGCGCGGCAGGATAACCTCGAACCAGAAGGTCGAGCCTTGCCCTTCGGTGCTTTCGACCCCGACCTGGCCGCCCATGAGCTCGACCAGGCCCTTGCAGATGGAAAGGCCAAGGCCGGTCCCGCCGTAGCTGCGGCTGATGGAATTGTCGGCCTGGGTGAAGCGCTCGAAAAGGCGGGGCAGGGCCTCGGCCGGGATGCCGATGCCGGTGTCGGTGACGGCCATACGGATGCGGTCAGCCCCCTTGCCCGCCGGCTGGGCGGAGACGGTAAGGGTGATCTTGCCGGAATGGGTGAACTTGACGGCGTTGTTGAGGAAGTTGAGCAGCACCTGGCGGATGCGGTGGTCGTCGGCGAGGTGGCGGCCGGAAAGATCGCCCGAGGCGGCCATCTCGACCACCAGGCCGCGCTCCTTGGCGGCGGGCGCGACGATGGCGAGCGCCTCCTCGGCCAGGCCCGCAAGGCGCGAAGGCTTGGGATCTAGGGAAAGCTTGCCGGCCTCGACCTTGGAGAAATCGAGGATGTCGTTGACGACGGTGAGCAAGGATTCTCCAGCGCGCTGGATCATGCCGACCTGGTGCAGGGCGTCGGGGGCAAGGTCCTTGCGGCGCTCCAGGAGCTGGGAGAAGCCGAGGATCGAGTTCAGCGGCGTGCGGATCTCATGGCTCATGGTGGCCAGGAATTCGGTCTTGGCGCGGGAAGCCTCGACGGCCTCGGCGCGGGCGCGTTTGGCCGTGGCGGTGCGGCGCTCCATATGGCGTTTGACCCTCATCTGCTGGTCAATGGCCAGGGCCGTGATCAGGCCGTTGTAGAAGACGATCATCAGATAGATCTGCAGGCCCAGGATCACCACGTTGATAATTGGCGCCTCGCCCACGCTGAACAGGGTCTTGTCCGGATCGGTGAACGATCGGGTGAAGGTCGAAAGGTTGATCGCCACCAGGGAAAGGCAGGCGGTCCGGCCGTCAAGGCGCATGGCCAGGAGGTTGGCGACCGGGAAGGCCAGGAGCAGGGCCGGGTAGAACAGGCCGACGTGCGGGGCGATGATCATGCCGATGACCAGGGCGGCGAGGGCCAGGGTCTCGGTGCGGCTGCGGCCGTAGTTGCGGATGGTCGAGGGGGTGCGCAGCATCAGGAGGGCGGGCACCACCATACTGTTGCCCAGCAGGGAGGCCGCAAACCACTGCCAGGCGCCGGGGAAGATCGGCGCGTCGGTGCGCAAGTATGATGAGAGCCCCGACAACATGCCGCTGACAAAACACGAGGGGATGATGGCGAAGACCAGAAGCTTGATGGCCTGGCTCAGATTGCGAATGCCCGGCGTTGGAAGGATGCGCTTGGCGAGGAACTCGCCGGTCAGGCAGGAGACGCCCGCCACGACCCCGGCGCTCAAACCGGCGATCGCCGCAGTTTCGGTCCAGCTGCGCGAAAACACCATCATACCGCAGGCGGTCATGCCACCGATCAGGCACACCAGCCGCCAACGGCCCGTGAGCAGCATGAGGCCGGAGAACAGGAAGGCGTTGGAGGTGAATAGGGCGATCTTGCCGTCGGGGCCGCGGAAAATCTCGATCGACGCCCATGTCGTCAGGGCGTAGCCGACCACCACTGCCAGGGCGATGAGCGGCGGACCCGTGCGTCCGAACCTTGGCAATACCACCGGCGAGTCCCCCAGCTTTTCCTGAAAGAATGCGGGGGGCGCGGCTAAAGTTGAGTTAACGGTGTGAGCCCGAGTCGAAAGAAGGCCTTGATCGCCAAGAGCTTAGCCGATCAACGGCGGCGGTCGTTGCGACCGTAACCGTTGTTCTGGTTGTACGGGTCTTGACTATAATAGCGGTCGTTGCGGCTGCCCTGCTCACCGTCGCGGCGTTGCGCCAGGATGCGCTGGGCGATCTGTTCCAGGCGGCGGGACAGATCTTCGCGTTCGCGCGCGTCCAGGCCATCACCCGAGCGGCGATAGGCGTTCATCTGCTGATCGTAGGCCTGGAGTTCGTAATAGAGCCCGTCGGCCTCCTGCCGGGTCAGGCCGCCGCCGCGAAGGCCGTCCTGGATGTTCCGGTCGAGTTGGGCGCGGCGGTCATAGAGCGCCTGCGGCACGCGCTCGGTATCGGCCCGCTCACGGTTGATACGGCTGGAAAGGGCGTCGAAGCGCTGGTTCAGGTCGCGCCGCTCACGCTGGTCGATGCCGTTGTAGCGGTACTGCTCTTCCAGGCGCGCGATGTCGTAGAACTCGGCGCGCAGCCGCTGGGCCTCCTCACGGGTCAGCGCGCGGTTACGGACCCCTTCATCGATACGGGCGAACAGGCTGTCCTGGCGCTCGTTGATGGTCTGGGCGGCAACGATGGCCGGAACCGCGGCGAGCAGGGCGGCAATGAGGGCAAGGCGCATGGCGATCGTTCCCTTGACTACGAGGCGCGCTTTCTAGCGCCGTTTACGGTCAAGCTCTAGAAGCTTGACCGTGACGGGAAGCTGAACAACCGGTTCATCAACGCCGGGGAAGCGTTGGACCGTTCGGCGGCTCGGTCCCGGCCAGATTCATGCAAAGGGCCAGCAAGCTGTAGTAGCCAACGAGCCCGGCCAGATCGAGAACGCCCTTTTCGCCAAAGGCGGACAAGGCGCGCGCGTAGACCGCATCGCTCACGGTTCGGGTCTTGATCAGCTCGGCGCAGGTATCGTGGAGAACCGCCTCGTCGGGCGCCATCAAGGTCGGCCGCTCGCCGCGGGCCACAGCATCGGCGGTCTCGGCCAAGACCCCGGCGGCCAGGGCGATGGGCTGATGGATGGCCCATTCGACGGGTTGGTCATGGGCCCGGGCGACCATGAGAATGGCGAGTTCCGAGAGCCTAGGCGGAAGCTCGGTTCCATAGCGCAGGTATTGGCCAAGGGCGCTGGCCCGCAGCATCAGCTCGGGGCTGTGCAGCAGGGTCGCGAAGGGACCGAAGGGCGCCGCGCCCCGAGCGGCCTGAAAGGCTTCCAGCGCCGCCTGTTGCTCGGGCGAAAGGGAGGCTGGAGGGGTGAGCCGCTCGCTCACGCGGCGGCGCTGACGCTGTCGTCCCGGCCGTTGGCGGCGGCCTCAAGGGCGGCGTAGAGCTTGCCGATTTCGATGGGTTTGGCGATGGCGGCGTCTATGCCAGCGGCGCGGTAGCTTTCCACCTGATGCGACATGACGTTGGCGGTCAGCGCGATGATCGGGGTTCGAGGGCGGTTTTCGCTGACCTCCTGGGCGCGGATGGCGGCGGCGGCGTCAGAGCCGTTCATCACCGGCATCTGGATATCCATGAGGATGACGTCAAACCGCTCGCGTCCGAAGGCGGCGACCGCCTCGGCCCCGTCGGAGACGATGGTCACATCCGCATCGATCGGGGCCAGCATGGAACGCAGCACCACCTGGTTGGTCAGGTTGTCCTCGGCCGCCAGGATGCGCAGGCGCGAGGAGGGATGGACGGTCTCCTCAAGGGACTCCTGCGCCTCGGTGACGGCTTCTCCCCGCGCCTTGGCGATGGGCAGGAAGACGCTGAAGATCGAGCCTTCGCCCTTGTGGCTGTCGACCTCGATACGGCCGCCCATCAACTCGACCAGCTCCTTGGAGATGGAAAGGCCAAGGCCTGTGCCGCCGTATTGGCGGGTGTCGGTGGCGTCCGCCTGGGCGAACTTTTCAAAGAGGCCGGCGATTTCGCCCTTTTCTATGCCGATGCCGGTGTCGTGGACGGCCAGAGTCACGCCGCCGGGAGCCGGGTCGACGGTAAGGCGAATGGCGCCGCGTTCGGTGAATTTCACGGCGTTGCCCAAAAGGTTCGACAGGGTCTGGCGCACGCGAAGCGCATCCCCCCGCCACAAGCCCGCGCAGGAGGGTTCTATATCGCAGCGCAAGGTCAGGCCCTTGGTGGTCGCCGCGCCCTCGAACAGGGCGACGGTGGCGCGGGAAAGGGCCGCCAGGTCGAAGTCCTCCTCGGTGATCTCCAGGCGGCCAGCCTCGATCTTGGCGCTGTCAAGAACGTCGTTGAGGATGGCCAAGAGCCCTTCGCCCGATTGCTTTATGACTTGCAGGCGCTGGCGTTGCGGCGGGCTGAGCGGCTCGGAATCCATGACCTGGACCATGCCGAGGACGCCGTTCAGCGGCGTCCTGATCTCATGGCTCATATTGGCCAGGAATTCGGATTTGGCGGTATTGGCCGCCTCGGCGCGGTCACGGGCCCTGGCCATCTCCACAGCGCTGCTCTTGAGCGCGGTGACGTCGTGCAGGATCACGATCTTATCGCCGGAGGCGAGGCTCTTGAAATTGACCTCCACCCAGCGGCCGTCGGGCATCATGATTTCGTCCGACCTGGCGCCGCTGACGCCCCGCAGGCTCGCGATGGCGGCCCTGGCGTCTGCAGGGTCCTTGAACGCACGGGCGACGGCTTCGAGAATCTCGGACCGGGGCATCCCGGCGCGCAGCCGGACGCCGAAAGGCGCGCGCATGGCTTCGAAGGTCGGGTTCCAGACTACCAGCCGGTCCTCGGCGTCGAACAGGGCAAGGCCTGCGGGGATCTCCTGGAAGATGGTCTCCAGGCCCTTGAGGCTCGACTTGCGGCTATGTCGCTCCATGCCCATCAGCGCGAAGGCGACCCCGAAGATCGCCAGGACCACGATGCCGATCATGACGGCCAGACCGGCCGGGGGCAAAAGCTCGACCGACCGCGCGGCGGTGAGGTCCGGCGTCAGGGTGACGGCCGCCATGGCGGTGAAATGCAGGCTGACGATGGCGAGCAGCAGCAGGACGGGGGCGGCGATGCGGCCGCTCAGGCCCTCCCAGCGCCGCTGGGCCTCGAAGGCCGCCGCGCCCAACGTCATGGCGAGGACGACGGAGGCGGCGACATAGGGCATGTCCCAGGCGGGGCGGATGGCGGCTTCGACCGCGTGCACGCCCAGATAGTGCATGCCGACAACGCCGAGCCCGGCGACGGCGCCCCCGATGGGGACGGCCAGGCGATGCTTCCACATCCAGGAAAACCCAAAACCCGCGGCCATGCCGGCCGCGCCGACCAACATGGAAATGACCGTGCCGGAGACGTGGTACTGCACGGGCGCGCCGGCCGAATAGGCCATCATGGCGATGAAGTGGGTGGCCCAGACGCCCGCGCCGGCCAGGGCGCCGGTCAGCAGGGTCCAGCCGAACTTGCGGGCGTGGTTGGCGCGGGCCCGGCGCGCGTCAAGGGCGAACGCCACCGTGGTCGACAGCCCGCAGATGATCGCCGCCAAGGCGACCAGACGAAGGTCGTGCTCGGTAAAGATGCATTCCAGGACCCGGAACATGGAAGCTCGCCGCGATTTAGGGGACCGACAATGCGCAAATCGTTGTGAGCATTGGGTTAACGCGCCCTGCGACACAAATGCGTGGTCGACCTGCAGCCGCCCCTAGGCCCTGACGGGAGTCCTGGATTGCGCCGGCGTTCCTAGCGCGCCGGGGTCTTTGGCCGAACCTTGCCGGAATGACGGACCGCCTTGGTGCTGGGTCTGGTCCTGGGTTTGAACTTCGGCCTCGCCCAGCCCGCCTTGTAGACCTTCTTCGGCGCCTCGCTCGTGGCGGAGGCGAGGTTCTGACGGCGGCCCTTGCTGATCCGCTCGCCTTCGGGTCGGCCCAGACTGTTCCCGGTCGGCAGGTTCTCCGGCGCGATGAAGGCGGCGAGCTGTTCGCGAATGACCCGCGGACCCACCTCCTCAACACCCCCCGAAGGGAGGTCCCCCAGGCTGAACGGGCCGTAGGACAGGCGGATCAACCGGTTGACGGTAAGGCCCAAGGCCTCCAGCACCTTGCGCACCTCGCGGTTCTTGCCCTCGGCCAGGGTCAGAGTGATCCACAGGTTCGCGCCCTGGGGCGCGTCGGGGGCGCTCTCCTTGGCCTTGTCGAGGCTGGCGTCGATCGAGCCATAACGTACGCCCTCGACGGTGATGCCGTCCTTCAGCCTGTCGAGCCGCTCCTGGGTGACCTTGCCCCGCGCCCGGACCCGGTAGCGCCGCTTCAGCCCCGTGGCGGGAAGCTCCAGCGCCCGAGCCAGTTCGCCGTCGTTGGTGAGCAGCAGAAGGCCCTCGGTATTAAGGTCGAGGCGCCCGATCGAGATGACCCGCGGCAGGTCCTTGGGCAGGGCCGCGAAAACCGTGGGCCGGCCCTTGGGGTCGGCATGGCTGGTCACCAGGCCGACGGGCTTGTTGTAACGCCAGACCCGGGCGGCCTGCGCCTCGCCCACCACCTTGCCGTCGACGGTGAGGATGTCGCCGGGAGCGACCTTGACCCCGGGACTGGTGAGCTTCTCGCCATTGATGGCGACGCGCCCCGCCTCGATATAGCGTTCGATCTCGCGGCGGGAGGCGACGCCGGCCCGAGCCAGGACCTTGGCGACCCGGTCACCGTCCTCTGAAGCGGAAAGGTTGTCTTGCTCGTCCGCAGTCATCTAACTGCTCCATCGAAAGGGCCATGCCGTCTCTCGACGGTGAGGCGCTCAGCATCACCAAAGGCGGGAGGCGGCGCAAGGTGGACGATCTGACCCTCATGCGCCTGGCGCTGGATCAGGCCCGGGCGGCCGCCGCCGCCGGCGAGGCGCCGATCGGGGCGGTGGTCTTCGATCCCGCGACTGGCGAGGTGATCGCATCCGCCCACAACGCCCCCATCGGTCTTTGCGACCCCACGGCCCACGCCGAGGTCCTGGCGCTCCGCGCGGCGGCGGCAAAGATGGGCAACTACCGGCTCACGGACCTGACCCTGGTGGTCACTTTGGAGCCCTGCGCCATGTGCGCCGGGGCCATCAGTCATGCGCGGATCGGGCGGCTGCTGTTCGGAGCCGAAGACCCCAAGGGCGGGGCGGTGGTTTCGGGCGCTCGCGTCTTCGACCAGCCGACCTGCCACTGGCGGCCCCGCGTCGAGGGACGCCTGCTGGCCGACGAGAGCGCGGCGATGCTTCGGGACTTCTTCAAGGCAAGACGCCGCCCTTGACATAAATATTGTAAAGCAATATAAGTAATATTGTTGTTTGCAAGGGAGGCCGCGATGACCCGCTATGAGCCCCTGACCCGCTATCTGAGCGCCCAGCGGGACGCTGAGGTCCTGATGAGTTTTAAGGAGATTGAGACCGTTCTGGGCCGGTCCCTGCCGCCCTCCGCCCGAAAGCATCAGGCGTGGTGGGCGAACTCCGCCTCCCATAGCTATGCGGACTCTTGGCTGAGGATCGGCCGGCGCACAGAACGGCTGGACCTGGCGAAACAACAGATCACATTCGTCCAGGCCGTCCCTCGCGCTTTCGGGGTCTCTGAAGAGGGCCCCGCCTTTCGTCATGCCTCTGTCCGCACCGGTCTGATCATCAAAGCCGGCGCCTTGTACGGCGCGACTTGGCGCCTGATTGAAGAGCGCGCCGCTAAGGACGGCGTTTCCATTGATGAAGCGGCGGCGGCCCTTCTCAACGACATTCATCTTGAACAGCGGCAACGGCTCATCGACGAAATTTCAGCCCGTCCCAAGGGGTCTATGGGTACGAGCAGCGTCGAACTCATCCGAGAAGACCGGGATGAGCGATAGATGGGTCTTGGACGCATCCGTCGCCGGGGCGTATTTCTTTCCTGAGCAGTGGTCTGACGCCGCCAACGCATTCTTCCGGTCGGCCCCTCCGCTCGCGGCTCCCGATCTAATTTTCGCCGAGTTGGCGAGCCTGGCCGCCAAAAAGGTTCGTCGCGGCGAGGCGCCGCTTCGCGAGTCTGTCAGCGCAGTGACAGCGCTGCGGGAGTTGTTGTCGGATATCGAGCCCTGCGCAGGGCTGGCGCCGCGCGCTTTCAACCTGGCCGCCGTGCACGGCTTTTCCGCCTATGACGCTCTTTATCTGGCCTTGGCTGAGGCCGAGGACACCTTTGTGGTGACAGCCGACGCCAGGCTCGTGCAGCGCGCGCAAGCTGTGGGGCTCTCGACTTTGGTGCGCCTGTTGGGCGAAAGTCCTCCCAGGGAGTCCGCATCATGAGAAAACTTATCGTCGCCGCGGCGCTGGCCGCCTTGCTCGCGGGACCGGCCTTGGCCCAGCAAATGGATGGCAACAGCCTGACCTGGCTGGTCGGCAGCCGCGTCCATACCAACCCCAACGGGGCGAAGGTCTATGAGGCTTTCATCGGACCGGTGAACGGCGTCGTCACCGGAACCGCCAACTTCCCCGGCGGTGTCGAGTACCACAAGCTGGGCCCCGGCCCCGACGGCAAGACCTATGGCCTGTCGGTAGCCAACACCCGCTCGAACCTGCAGTGGAATTTCACGCCCTTGAAGGCCTTTGAAAAGGACCGGGTGATCTTCGAGAGCACGGATGGAAACCTCCGCATCCAGTACTTCCTCAAGCCCGGCAACGTCATCGGCGCCAAGGTCGAGCGCAAGGGCGCCAACGGCCAGGTCACGACGACCGACTACAGCTTTGAGCCGATCCGCTAGTCCTGCACGACGTACTTCGCCAAGGCCGCCTCCTGCTCGGTTAGCCGTCCGGCGGCAATCATGCCCAGCCGCGCGGCTTCACGAAATTCCTCAAGCGACGGCGGTGCGGGCGGAAGGCCCGGGCAATCAACGGTGATCGAGCCCCGGTGCTCGCCGCTGATGAAGGCAACCACGGCCTTGCGCATCGTCATTCCCCGATGACCGGCGACGCGGCCGATCCATAGTTTCACGGCCAGGCTAGCTAGTTCCGTCGCGGGCATGGTTCGGCTTGCTCAGCCGCCCGCCCAAAGCTGCGCCGCGCGCACGAGGTAGAGCGTCCCCGTGACGGTGATGATCCACTTGGTCCAGTCGAGGAAGCTCTTATCCGTCATACGATCGAGGATGCGGCCCCCAGCGATTGTCCCCACCACGGAAAGAGGGATCGCCACCGCGAACACCCATAGGGGCGGCAGGCCCTCATTCCCCTGCACGAGGAAGGGCGCGCCATAGACGGCGATCTTGGCCAAATGAGACAGGGCCTGGGTCGCGGCCTTGGTCGAGACGATCTGGTGGCGGGTCATTTCCGTGCGCACGAAGAAGACGTCCAGCAGCGGTCCCGCGACCCCGGCCACCAGGTTGAGCCCAGTGACCGAAAGACCGCAGGCGGCCGCGTGAACGGGCTTTGCGGCGTCGAGTTGCAGACTCTTTTTCGGGATCCAGACCAGGAAGGCGACGAGGCCCAGCAGCAGGTAGAGGACCGGCTTCGACGGCGCGATGGCGATAAGGGCGACGACCCCCGCCGCGAGCAGGGCGCCCGCCGCATAGAAGCCAATCACGCTCCAGCGGATGTGGGCCCGGTGCAGGATCGCCCGCCAGCCGTTGGCGGTGAGCTGTATGATGCCGTGGGTGACGAAGGCTGCCGAGACCGGAAGCACCAGCCCCAACGCCCCCATCATCAAGAGCCCGCCGGCCATGCCGAACACGCCGCTGATCGTGGCGGTCAGGAATACCGCGAACAGAAGAAAGGCGGCGGCGCCCGCCCCCACCTATTCGAAGTCCTGCCGCAGGCGGAAATCCAGCCGTTGTTTCACGCCCGGCCAGTCGTAGTCGACGATGGAGAAGACGGCGGTGTCGCGCACATGGCCGGTCCAGGTGATCATGTGGCGGCGCAGACTCCCCTCCTTGGTCGCGCCCAGTTTGAGAACCGCCGCTTCGGACCGGGCGTTTCGCTCGTCCACCAGGAATTCCACCCTGATCGCGCCGCTGTCGAAGGCGTGGCCGAGCATGAGCAGCTTGGATTCCGGATTCACCGGTCCCGAGCGGACGTCCGGGTGCAGGAAGGTCGTCCCGATCTCGACGCTCTTATGCATGGGCCGCAGGTGCAGAAAGCTGGAGGTGCCGACAATACGGCCGGTCTCGATCTCCCGGATGATGTAGGCGATGCGTGTCCCCCGGCGTTTTTCGCCGATGATCTTGGCCCACCAGGTGTCGAAGCCGCCGCCGCAGCCGTTGATCGACATGATCTCCCAGGTCTCTTCGTCGCAATCGAGGCAGCGCCTCAGGCCCGCCTTGTGTTCGAAGACAATGGGCTCAAGCCGCACATAGCGGCCTTCCAGGGGACGAATCTCGATGTGCATGGACTAAGCTTGGGCGGGTTAGACCCCGGTCGCAAGGTCGACCTTAAGCCTCAGTCCCGACGGAAACAGGTGCTAGGATCGTATAACGACAAGGCGCAAAGTCCATCCCGGCTCAAACGCGCCGGCCCAGACTCAAGGAAACGACCATGAACACGATGAAGATGCTAATGGCCGCCACCGTCGCCCTGACCATGGGCGCGGCTGCAACAGCGGCCGCCCAGCCGCCCGCGGCCAGCACCCCCGCCCCCGCCGCCAGGCTCAACCCGAACACCGCGACCGCGGCCCAGCTTGGCGCGGTTCCTGGACTGACCCCCGCCCTGGCCGCCCAGATCATCAGCAAGAGGCCCTTCAAGTCCGCCAGCGAGTTCAACGCCGTCTTGAGTCCGAGCCTCACCCCGGCTCAGCTTGCAACCATCTATCCCCGCGTCTTCGTGCCGGTGAACCTGAACACCGGGACCCGGGAGGACATTCTGCTGATCCCCGGCATGACCCCGCGCATGGTCCGCGAATTCCTGGAATACCGGCCCTATACGAGCCTGGACCAGTACAGCCGCGAAATGGCCAAATATGTCGACGCCACCGAGGTCGCCCGCCTGCGCAGCTACGTGACCCTGAACTAGGGTCGCCGCGATTTGATCAGCCGGAAGATCTCCAAGGCGGCCAGCACGCCCAGGTGGATCATCGCGAGGGTGCGGTCGAAGGCGGCCAGCAGCCAATGGGCGAAGAGCAGGATGGCCGCCAGATAGACCAGGCGGTGCAGGCGCTTCCACGCCGCCTTGAGCAGGCGCACCGAGACATCGTTGCTGGTCACGGCCAGGGCGACAAAGATCATCATCGCCACCCATCCCGTGGCGAGGTCGGGCCGCACGCCCTCTTCCCAGATCAGACCGGCGTCCTTCTTGCGCAGCAGATAGACGATGGTGTGCAGGGCGGCGTAGGCGAAGGACGCCACGCCCAGGTCCCGCCGGCGCCGCAGCAGCCACACGGTCCATCGCGCCCGCGGAAAGCCAAGGCGCAAGGGCGTGACGGCCAGGGTCAGGATCAGGATCTGGGCTGAAATATCGCCCGTCCAGTGGATGACCTCGCCATAGGTCGCCGCGTCAGTTCCATAGCGCCAGAGGATCAGCCCGCCCGGCAGGGCGAGGATGGCCCACAGCAGGGGATGGGAATTCCAAAGGCCGGGCGGCTTGGCTCGATCCCGGGTCAAAGCGCCACCTGCATCCGCAACATCGCCACGGCGCCGCCCTGTTCCGCGCGATTGCCTCCCGGCCGGTTTACCCACTGCAATCCCGGCTGAAGGGTAAGGCGCTCTCCCAGGCTGTCCGAATAGGTGAGTTCCCAAATTGTCTCGGATGACCCGATGTCAGCGCGGCCCGCCCTGTCGTTGTCGCTGATCCGGGCCTGCGCCACGCCCAGGCCGAGCCGTGAGTTTGGACGTCCAGCGAGGGGCCGCTCAATGACCAGCCCCGCCTGCCAGCCACCCTCAAACGGGGTGGCGCCGCCATCGGAGACCCCGCCGCGAACAAAGCCGATGGCCGCGGGGCCACCCTCGCCGCCGCCCCAGAGTCTGGCTTCGATTCCGCCATAGACACCTTGGGAGGAGCGCCCGGCCAGCGCTCCGGGGCCGGTGTAGCGCCACAGTCCAAGATTGAGATTGACCCGGCTTTCACGCCGAACTTCGCCGATGATCAGGGCGCCCTCGTCGAAGGTGGTGTCAATACCGCCAGGATCGCCGAGCGTCCCGGCCTTGGCGTTGAGCACCGCCGCCATCACGGTCATCTTCGGCGCGGGTTGGATCTTCAAGCGGATGGCGAGGGCCGTGGACGGAAAAATCGAAGGGCCGCCCGAGCCCGTGGCCGCCAGTTCCGGTCCGATTCCGAAGGAGGGATTGAGGAACAGGCCCGCAGGTCCGGAAACGTAGAACTCACTATTGAGGTCATAGAGGCCGGCGCGAACCGAGGCGCTATCTCCGGCAAAGGCTTGCTCCAGCCACGCCTCATAGAGCCGGACGTGATGGGTGGGGGGTTCGATGTTGTCGATACCCTGCAGGGTTTTGGCCGAGAGGTTCGGCTGGGCGCCTGAATTGTTGAGGACGTGGACATGGGCGGTCGCGCCGCGCCACCCAAACAGCCCCTCCAGGGCGGCGTCGATCGTGAGATCGAGATTGTCCAGCAACAATGGCCGCCCCTCTTCGACCACCACTGTGTCCAGCTTGTAGGTCACGCCTGTGGACAGGTGGGCCTGGGCTCTGGTCTCCCCGGCATGGCCCGTCAGGAGCAAGGCCGGGATCAAGCCCAGGGAAAAGCGCGCCGCTCCTCGGATTCTCCCGCCCATGGCTCCCCCTGCCGGCTCATCGCCTGTCGCCCGGTCCGCAACTATGGGGGGCGTGACGGCCGCGTCCAGACCAGGGAGGCACATTGAGATTCGTTTGCAGGCGCGAGGTCGTGGGCAGAAAGTCCGCCCGGCCCTAAAGTCCCTTGCCTCCCCCCTTCCGTTAGGTCATAAGCCCGTTCAAACAAGCGTTTGAATTCGGCAAAAGCAAAAAAGCAGAGGGTCGCACCCATGGACTTTGACATCTCCCCTAAGCAGCGGGAATTCCGCGACCGCGTCGTCGCTTTCATGGACGAGCACGTCTATCCCGCCGTTCCGCGCTACTACGAAGAGATGAGCGGCGAAAACCGCTGGATCGTGGTCCCGGTCGTCGAGGAACTGAAGAAAAAGGCCAAGGCCGCGGGCCTGTGGAACTTCTTCATGCCGCCCCATTCCGGCCAGGTGCACGTCGACGACACCTTCGACTTCGAGGGCATCCAGCTCACCAACCTGGAATACAGCCTGATCGCCGAGGAAATGGGCAAGGTCCCCTTCGGCTCGGAAGTGTTCAACTGCTCGGCGCCGGACACCGGCAACATGGAAGTGCTGATGCGCTACGGCACCCTGCATCAGAAGGAGCGCTGGCTGCGCCCGCTGATGAACGGCGAGATCCGTTCGGCCTTCCTGATGACCGAGCCGGCGGTGGCCTCCTCCGACGCCACCAACATCGAGACCCGCATGGAGCGCGACGGCGACCACTACGTCGTCAACGGCCGCAAGTGGTGGTCGTCGGGCGTCGGCGATCCGCGCTGCAAGGTCGCCATCGTCATGGGCAAGACCAACCCCGAGGCCGCCATCCACGACCAGCAAAGCCAGCTGCTCATCCCCCTTGATGCGCCGGGCGTGAAGATCCTGCGCATGCTGCCGGTGTTCGGCTTTGACGATGCGCCCCACGGCCACGCCGAAGTGGTGCTGGAGAACGTCCGCGTGCCGGTCGAAGAAGCCCTGGTGCTCGGCGAAGGCCGCGGCTTCGAAATCGCCCAGGGCCGCCTTGGCCCCGGCCGGATCCACCACTGCATGCGCACGCTCGGCGTCGCCGAGCTGTGCCTCGAAAAGATGTGCAAGCGCCTGATGACCCGCAAGGCCTTCGGCAAGTACATCGCCGAGCAGTCGGTGTGGGAACAGCGCATCGCCGAGGCGCGCATCGACATTGAGATGTGCCGCCTGCTGTGCCTGAAAGCCGCCGACATGATGGACAAGGCCGGCAACAAGTCGGCCCGTCTCGAGATCGCGATGATCAAGGTCGCGGCGCCGCGTCTGGCCTTGAAGGTCATCGACGACGCCATCCAGGCCCATGGCGCGGCCGGCGTCACCACCGACTTTGGCCTGGCCAAGGCCTACGCCGGCATCCGCACCCTGCGCCTGGCCGACGGCCCGGACGAAGTGCACTGCCGCACCATCGCCCGCGCCGAATTCGCCAAGTACGGCGATCTGCGCGCCCAGATCAAGGCGGCCAAAGAACGCGAACTGGAAGTCGCCGGCATCCGCTGAACCGGCGCGGGGACATGTACCTTTAGGTACGTGTCCCCTCACGGTCTGAGGAACGTCCGAGCCTGCTGGGGACGTTCCACCATGGGCTAGGGGACACCTACCTAGAGGTACATGTCCCCCGCTCCGCCTCCGACGGCGGCTACTCGCCGCCGGACGGCAAAGCTCGCATATCGCTACCGCGGGATCGGCACGGAGATGTCGACACCGTCGCCGGCAGCCTCGGCTTCGGCGATCACCGGGCTGAATTTCCGCATGAGCGCGATGGCGTCTTCCGGCAGGGGCGCGAACGGCGATCCGTCAGCGCTGTAGAGGCAGTCGCTGTAGTCGCCGCGATTGCACTGGACAGTGATCTTGGCCTGCGGCGAGACGCCGAGGATGGGGCCCATGGCCTTCATCAGGCCCGGCGGCGCGGCCGCAGGGTTCTCAAGTGAGCCCACGGTCTGGGGAACCGGGACGAAGCCTTCCGATTGCTCGAACGCATCCTCATCGGCCGCAAGGGCGGGATTGAGCTGCCGCATCACCGACCAGCCGGCCTCGGTCATGGAGCGGCGCACGCCGTCATCGGTCACATAGGTGCAGGCGGCCGCGCCGAAGCCATTGCATCCGATCTGCAGCTTGGCGGTGGGGGGCAGGCCGAGGGCCGCGAGCATCGCCTGCTTGTGGCCGGGGGGCGCGGCGACTGGGACGGGCATCGCAACATCGGTGGGAACGGGGACGAAGGCCGGCGCGGGGCGGCTGTTGGTGAGGGCAGGCGGCTGCGGCGCGAAAGCCCAGGCGGCGTAGCCGGTCCCGAGCCCAAGGACGCTGAGCGCCAGCACCCCGGCGATCACCCGGCGGCGGCCAGGGGTCTTTTGGGAAAGCATGGTCATTCTCTCTTTCAGGCGTTGATGGGACCGCTCCGGCCAGTAGCAGCCAAGCGGCAGTGACGCGGAGGAGACCTGCGACTTGAGCAGGGCCTCGGCGTAGGTGCGGCGCGCCTTTGGAAAGCGCGCGATAACAGCGGCGTCGCACGCCAGTTCCTGGTCGATGCGGGCCAGGCGGACGGCGATGTGGACCAGCGGGTTGAACCAGAACAGGCAGGCGCTGAGCACCAGGACGGCGTTGGTCCTGACGTCCCCGGCGCGGATGTGGGCCTCCTCGTGGGCCAGGATGACGGCGCGCTCGCTTTCGGAATAGCGCGCTTCGAAGTCGGTGGGCAGGACGATCCGGGGCTTGATCAGGCCGATCACCGCCGGGGCCGTGACGCAAGCAAGCGCCCTCAAAGGGTCGCCTTTGGCCGCCGACGCAGAGAGCCGCAGGCGCAGGATGGCGCGGCGCTGGATGAGGGCGACGGCGGCAACGCTCGCCACTGCGCCTATCAACCAAAGAGCCAGGAGCAGTGCGGGCCAATCAACCGCCCTTGGCGCGGCGGCTATGGCGGCGGCGCCGGTTTCCTCCAGGTCCCAGACCACGGGTGCGAAATCGGACCTAAGGTCGGGCAGGAAGATCGCCAGCGTGGCGGCCGGCGCCAGCAGCCAGGCGCCATAGGCCAGGCGCGGGCCGAAGCTTTTGCGCAGGGGCAGGCGAAGGGCGAGCACCACCAGGATGGCGGCGCTGGAGGCGACCGTGAGGGCGGCCAGGAGGCGGAGGAGATCAGCGGCCATCTTCGAGCCTCGCGATGATGGCCTTGAGTTCGGCGATGTCGTCTTCGGTAAGCTTGCCCTTTTCGGCAAACTGCGCGGCCAGCGGGCCGAATTGGCCGCCGAACAAGCGGTCGACCAGGCCCTGGCTCTCCTCGAACACGTAGTCCGCGCGGGGCACCAGGGGGGTGAAGATCAGGCGCTTGCCCTCCCCCTTATTGCGCGCCACGAAGGTCTTCTTGGTCAGCCGCTCCAAGAGGGTGCGCACGGTGAAAGTCGACCACCCCTCGCTGGCGGCCAGGGCCTCGGTGATGGCTTCGGCGTCGGTGGGGCCAAGCCGCCAAAGGACGTCCATGATCGTGGCTTCCGCCGGGGTGATGCTCATTTTTGACACCTGTCAAATTCGAGTCAGTTTTGACAGATGTCAAATTTGGAGTCAAGGGGACATGTGCCTCTGGTGCATGTCCCCGTTTGCTATTCGGCCGGAGGCGGCGGCGTGGCCAGGCGGCGCATCTGGAAGGTGCGCACGGTCACGCCGGGGGGCGGCGGCGGCAGGTCAGGCAAGGGCGTCAGTTTCTCGGTCCCGTCGACATAGCACTTCATCCCCTCGCCCTCGTCGCGGCAGGCGACGAAGGCGCTTTGGCCCGTCATCCGCCGCTCGTTGAGCTGGGCGATGATGGCGTCCAGCTCCGGCCCCTCAGGCATGGGCATGCGGAGAATCTCGCGGCGGAAGACGGCGCCCGGCGGACCGCTGGGCTCGGTCCCGTCCACGGGGGTGGCGATGACGATCATCCGGTCCCGGCGGTCCTCAGGCGGCGGCGCGGGCTCAACTTGTACGGGCGGGGCGGCGCGGCTGTTGGTGAGCGTGGGCGCGGCTTCCTGCGGCTCAGGAGCGGACAGGCCGATTTCGAAGGGCTCCGCCAGCGCCGCGATCGGGTCCAGCACCTCGGCCGCCTCAGGCGCTGCGGGCGCGGCGGCCCAGGCTGCGTAGCCGGTCCCAAGGCCGAGGATCGCAAGGCACGCGGCGCCGGTCAGGCTCCGGGCGCGGCCCGGGGTCTTTAGCGTGAGCATGGTCAGTCTTTCCTTCAAACGGCCCGTGGACCGCTCCGGCCAGTAGCAGCCAAGCGGCAGCGGGGCGGTGGAGACCTGGGTCTTGAGCAGGGCCTCGGCGTAGGTGCGCCGCGCCTTGGGGAAGCGGGCGATGACCACGGCGTCGCAGGCCAGTTCCTGGTCGATGCGCAGGCGGCGGGCGGCGAGGTGGATCAGCGGGTTGAACCAGAAGAGGCACCGGATCAGCTCGACCACCGCGTTGATGCGGGCGTCTCCCGAGGCGATGTGGCTTTCCTCGTGAGCCATGATCACGGCGCGCTCGGTCTCGTCGAAGCGGTCCTCGAAATCCGACGGCAGCATGATCCTTGGGCGGAAGATGCCGAGGATCGCGGGGCCGATCGCGGGGTTGGCGGAGCGGACGATGCCGCCTTCACGGGTCAGCCGGCCGATCAGGCCAAGGGTCCTGGCCTGGGTCCAGACGGTGAGGGCGATCAGGAGAAGGGCGCCGAGCGCCCAGGCGCCGACGGCGACCTGTGTCCAGTCGACGGCGGGCGAGGGCCCCATGATCAGCACCTGCACCGCGCCCTCGGCGAGGGGGCGGACCGGCGCCGGGCCAATCGGCAGGGCGTCGACCGCGCGGGCGGGCAGGAGGGCGGCCAGGGCGGCGAGCGGAACCACGGCCCAGGCGGCGTAGGCGAGCCTCGCCCCAAAGGTGCGGCGCAGGGTCGGGCCAAGGAGCAACAGGAGAAGGATCGCGCCCCCCGCCGCGAGGTTCATGGCGATCAGGCTTTTGAGGAGGTCCGCGGTCATTGCTCGATCCTCTGGCGGATCATGACGTTGCCTTGCCCGTCAGCGGCGACATTGGCCCCCGGCGGCAGGGCGGGCGGAGTAACCACCCGCGCGTCGGCGGGAGGCTCAACCCCGGCCAGTTCGGGCGGCACGACCATGGCTGTGCGGCGATTGCTCTCGTCTCCACTCTGCACGGAAATACCGGCGCGGCCGCCAACGTTGACGTAGTCGACCGAGTCAGCGCTGGCGAGCACCCGGGACATGGGGCCCCCGTTGGCCGCCAGGGCCTGGGCGACGTCGGTGGCCGAGCCGCCGAGGCTGAAGACCGTGCGGGGATCGCCGGCGGTAATGGCGGCCTGGATGCGGGCGCGATCAGCGGCCTGGGCCGGCTGCTTGATGCGCTCGCCAGCGACGGCGTTGGAAAGGTTGACCTTGGGAGCCGCGCCCGCCGCTGCGACGGCTTGCTCCTGCGCCGGGCCGCCGGAGGCGCCAAGCGTCACGGCGCGGACCTGCCGGCCCTTAGTCAGGGTGGCGGTATTTCCGGAAAGGGCGGTCAGGGTCCAGCCGTCCTTGTAGACTTCACCGACCTTGAGGGTTCGGGTCGAAGAGACGCCGTGGTCGTCCTCCACCAGGGTCAGGCTGTCGGCGGTGGCCAGCGTCACCGAGCGGGCGAGGGAGGCGAGCGGATCGGGAGTCTGCGCCAGGACCGGGCCGGCGACCAGGAGGGCTGCGGCGAAAAAGACGGCTCTAGCGCTCATCTTCGATCCTCGCGATGATGGCCTTGAGCTGGGCAAGGTCCTCGTCCGACAGGCGCTGGCGTTCGGAGAACTGGGCGAACAGGGGGCCAAGGCGACCCTCGTAGAGCCGGTCGATCAGGCTCTTGGATTCGGCGTGGGTGTAGTCGGCCCGCTCGACCAGGGGGGAAAAGACGATGCGTTTGCCCTCGCTCTTTTGTTTGGCGACGGCTCCCTTGCGGATAAGACGGTCCAGCAGGGTGCGCACCGTGGTGCCCGACCAGGCCTGAGTCTCCGCAAGATCGGCGGTGATCTCCTCGGCGTCTTTGGGTCCAAGCCGCCACAGGACCTCCATGACGACGCTTTCGGCGCTGGTGATGTTCATTCTTCCACCCTTGTAGAATTCTTGGACTCTACATTTGTCGAAAATGTGGTCAAGTGGACGGAGCGCCGCAGGATCTCACGGCTCGGCTCGTGCGGCGGCCAGAACCGCCTGGCCGAACTCGCGGTTCATCCGCGTCGCGGCCACGTTGAAGCCGTCAAGGTCGGCATTGTACAGCCGGGCGATGGTCAGGCCTTCCTCGGGAAAGGTTCTGAGGTCCGAGGAAAAGCCGGGGATGCCGCCGTTGTGCCAAACGCACCGCCGGCCGTCCTGGTCGGACAGGAATTGGCCCAGGCCATAGAACACGTCGCGGCCCTCCCGAGACTTTGGAAGCGTCCCGTCCTTCAATCGGCCCGGGGTGATCATGGCCTGCAGCATGGCGGCATTGAGCACCCGGCCGCCCAGCAGCGCCTCATGCCAGAGGCACAGGTCGCTGGCGGTGGACCGCATGTCTCCCGCTCCGGCCGGCAGCGACAGCGATATATAGGCCGCATGCCGGAAGCCCAGCGGCGCCTTCGGCTGTGGGCTGTAGCCCTGGGCGCGCCCCGGCACGACCGCCGCTGAAGTGTCGACCGCGGTAGATGACATGCCGAGCGGCCCGAAGAACTGCTGCTGCAACAGGTCGGCGCGAGGCAGGCCAGAGACCTTCTCAGCCACAACGCCCAACAGCACATAGCCGTTATTGGAGTAGGCGAAATTGGTTCCCGGATCGAAGACCTGCGGGCGCACCGAGTTGCGCATCAGCTCAACCAGCATGTCCTGGTCATATTCGACACCGAAGGTCTCCTGCCGCCGCCGCGGGCTCTCCTGCAGCAGGAAGTTCCCAAGGCCGGCCGTGTGGTTCAGCATCATCTCGATCGTCATCTCCCCGCCCCGAGGGTAGTCCGGCAGGAAGCGGCTCAGCGGATCGCTCAGCTTCAACCGGCCTTCCTGCGCCAATCGAAGGATCGAGGCGGAGGTGAACTGCTTGCTCACCGAGGCGATGCGGCAGACGGACGCCGGGGTCATGGGCGCGTTGAGCTCCAGGCTCGCGACGCCAAAGGCCCGCGAGTACAAGGTCCGCCCCCGCTTGCGCACGCAGATCTGGAAGCCCGGCGCCAGGCGAGAGGCAGCGAGCCTCTCGCCCAACGCATCGGCGGCCGCCCATCCTGACCCTTGAGCAAGCGCTGGGCCGGGCGCGGCGGCCGCCGCTAGCGCGGCAAGGGCCTGGCGCCGTGTCGCGCCGGTCATGCCTACGGGGTCCGCTTGAAGAAGGCCTCGACGTCGTAGCCGCCCGACGCCATCCCCATCGCTGTGATCTTATGAGGCTCGGCGTCCTCAACGACCAAGATGGAAAGATATTCAGCGCCGCTGTTAGCCGACCGGACTTTCAGCGCGATGCGCGTCGGGGTGGAGCGCGGGTCGATCGACAGCGGAATCAAGCCGCCGCTGCGTTCTTCCAGCATGGCCATCTCTTCCATCATGGTCGGGACGTTCCCCGGCTTGTAGTTGGCGGTCAGGAAGTCGGAGAGCGCCTTGGGGCCCGCGAGCGTCGCTTTCTGGTAGGCGGCCATCTGCCGGCCGGCGGGGGTGTCTGGATAGGCCACCGCCGGAGCTTGAGCGGCTGGTTGTTGGGCCAAGCTAGCGGTCGCAACCGGCGCGAGCATGAGCGCGGCCGCAAAGATTCGAACGAACATCATCGGTGTTGCTCCCTAGAACTGCAGGCCGATGCTGCGGACAGCATTGGGCGGGGTCGGCTCGACGACAACCCGCATCTTGAGCGCGGCTCCGGAGGCGCGGGATTTCAGAGATAGCCACAGCTCGTGATCGCTGGACTGATCCACGGCGGCGACATCCAGGCCTTTCGTCCGCTCCTGGATCAGCCGCCCCTGAGGGTTGTTTGCCTGGCTCGGGTAGTGCTCTTTCGTGAAGGCCGCGAGCCTCTCCGGATCGCCGCTATTGATGGCCTCGATGAACATTCTGGCCTTCTGCCCGGCGGGCGTGGCCGGAATCGCAACGGCGGCGGCCGCCGCGGCCTGGGCGAGGCAGGCGCCCGCGGTGCAGAGCTGGGCCGATAGAAGGCCGGTCAGGAGAAGGGCGGAGAGCCCGGCGGATCGATAGATGGTCATGTTTCGACACCTGTAGAAAACGCCCCGATGCGCTTTCTACAGGTGTAGAGGCCTGTGTCAAGTCAGGGATTGAAGATCAGCAGCCGCGGCCCTTGGGCCTGTCGATGCGAGCGACATGCACGCCCGCCGCCCGGCAGCGGTCTTCCCGCATGCGCATGGCGCTCTCCCGGCGGTCCTCGGCCTTTTCACGGGCCTCCTCGCGCTTTTCCTCGGCCGCCGCGACGACGGCCTCCCGCGTCGATGTCATGCGCGTCATTCTTTGCGAAATGGCGGCGATGCGCGTTTCCTCTTCCGGGGACAAAGGACGGTTCTCGGCCGTGGCGGCTGACTTGATGGCGTCCATCTGAGCTTGCTGAGCGGCCAGGTTCGCCGCGAACTGCTTGTCGCGCTCGGCCTTGGCGAGCGCGGCCTTCTGCTGGTTCATCATCTGTTGCGTGCGCGCTTCCTGCGCCGCGTCCGCCCTTTGGGCGGCGTTTTGGGCGGCGGGTCCCCGGCGGGCCTGCTGAGCCTCAGCAGCCGTGACCAGGCAAAGCCCCACAGCGGCGGCCGCGACTATGAGCAAACGGAAACCGGTCACATATCCCTCCCCGGGCAATGGTCCGCGAAACTATCAAAGGAAGAGTCTCCTGTAACGCTTGACTTGCGGGGGCGGGGCTCCTAACTCCCCGGCGCCATTGGCACTCAATAGCGGCGACTGCTAACAGCGCCCGCTTTGAAGCATCTTACGTCCACGGGAGACTATGACATGAAGTTCCGTCCGCTCGGCGACCGCGTCGTTGTGAAACGCGTCGAGGAAGAGACCAAGACCAAGGGGGGCATCATCATCCCCGACACGGCCCAGGAAAAGCCGCAGGAAGGCGAAGTCGTCGCCGCCGGGCCGGGCGCCCGCGACGAAAGCGGCAAGATCGTCCCGCTCGAGCTGAAAAAGGGTGACCGCATCCTGTTCGGCAAGTGGTCCGGCACCGAAGTGAAGATCGACGGTCAGGACCTCCTGATCATGAAGGAAAGCGACGTTCTCGGCGTCATCGCCTAGTCCGCCTCCCCTTTTTTAGAAAACCCCATACAAGGAAGCCTCTAAATCATGGCCGCCAAAGACGTCTATTTCTCCACCGATGCGCGCGACAAGATGCTGCGCGGCGTCAACATCCTCGCCAATGCGGTGAAGGTCACCCTCGGTCCCAAGGGCCGCAACGTCGTCATCGAAAAATCCTTCGGCGCCCCGCGCTCGACCAAGGACGGCGTCACCGTCGCCAAGGAAATCGAACTGGCTGACAAGTTCGAAAACCTCGGCGCCCAGCTGATCAAGGAAGTCGCCTCCAAGACCAACGACAAGGCCGGCGACGGCACCACCACCGCCACCGTGCTGGCACAGGCCATCGTCGTGGAAGGCATGAAGTCGGTCGCGGCCGGCATGAACCCGATGGACCTGCGCCGCGGCATCGACAAGGCCGTCACCCGCGTCGTCGAGGAAATCAAGAAGTCCTCGAAGAAGGTCACCACCAACGACGAGATCGCCCAGGTCGGCACCATCTCCGCCAACGGCGATAGCGAAGTCGGCGAGATGATCGCCAAGGCCATGGCGCGCGTCGGCAATGAAGGCGTGATCACGGTGGAAGAGGCCAAGAGCCTGGAAACCGAACTCGACGTCGTCGAGGGCATGCAGTTCGACCGCGGTTACCTGTCGCCGTATTTCATCACCAACCCGGACAAGATGGAGGTCGTGCTCGAAGACGTCCTCATCCTGCTGTTCGAAAAGAAGGTCGCGTCCCTGCAGCCCCTGCTTCCCGTCCTGGAAGCCGTGGTCCAGTCCTCGCGTCCTCTGCTGATCATCGCCGAGGAAGTCGAAGGCGAAGCCCTGGCCACCCTGGTGGTCAACAAGCTGCGCGGCGGCCTTCGGGTCGCGGCCGTCAAGGCTCCGGGCTTCGGCGACCGCCGCAA
>DGYN01000001.1:875-17293 GCA_002398405.1 Caulobacteraceae bacterium UBA5005 | reverse complement strand
GGGAGCGGCGGCGGGAGCCCGGCCGCCCTGGGGCGCGGTGGAGACGGCGCGGCCGCCCTGGATCGTCGTGGTGTTGACCCGCGCGGGGGGCAACACCGGCGCTTCGATGCGGGTGATCCGTTGGGCGCCGGCAGGCCGGGTCGCGACGGCGGCGGGCAAGTCCTGGCCGCAGTCGCGGGCGTTGGGCTTGTAGGTCCACTCGATCTCGCCGGTGGCCGGGTCGATGGCGTGGATGCCAGGGCCGAAGTTCGGGTTCTCGGTGGCGCTGGCGTTACCGCCATCGTTGGAGGGCATGTAGATGCGCTTTCCGTCATAGGCGATGCCCCAGCGGACGCCGCCCCCGGCGGAGCCGCGCGAGGCCTTGTTCGACCAGACGAGCTTGCCGGTGTCCGGATCGATGGCCCAGAGGACGCCGCTCTTCTGGCCGGCGACCACCAGTTCCCTGCCGTCCTTGAGCTTGATCAGCATGGGCGAGCCGCCGAAGTCGTGGTCGGGGCTTTGATACTCGCCCGGCCAGTCGCAGTTGGGGCCGCGCCGGCCGCAGGCGTAGTTCCAGATGTCGGCCTTGGTGGCCTGAAACACCCAGCGCCGGTAGCCGGTCTTGATATCGTAGGCGATGATGGCGTCGGAGGTGTCGGTCGCCGGCCAGGAGGTGTTCTCGCCGGTGCCGGCGTAGACGAGGCCGCGCTTGGTGTCGATCGCGGGCGAGGACCAGATGATGGCGCCGGAGGGGCCCCACTTCTGGCTGCCGTTCTTGTCGATGAAGGTCTTCTTGGCGTCGTCCATGGTCTTGCCGACCCAGAGTTTCTTACCCGTCGCGACCTCAAGGGCGACCACCGCCCCCTGCCCCTGGCAGCACTCATAGGCATCGTTCGAGGTATAGTTCACCTCGATGGCCGAGAGCGGAATGTAGACCACCCCGGCGCTGACCACGGGCGCGCCGGTGACCCGGTTGACAGGGTTGAGCTTGAGATCGGTGACCCACATCTCCTTGCCGGTCGTGGCGTTGACCGCGTGGGCCTTGCCGCCGGCGTCGCCCGCGATGACCATGGCCGGGGCGCCGGCGCCGGCCTCGGCGAAGGCGATCGACGAGCGCAGGGTCATGTCGGAGGAATAGGACCACTTGAGGCAGCCGGTGTCGGTATCGAGCGCATAGATCTTGCCGCTGTCGGTGGCCGCGATGAACAGGGTGTTTCCGACCACCACGGGCTGGCTGCGCATGGTGGCGGTCTGCGGAAAGGCGACGACATAGGCGAGTTCGAGGTTGGCCATGTCGGCCTTGGAAAGGCCGGCGCGCTCACGCGTGGCGCTGCGGTTGTTCTCCAGGCCAATGCCGAAGTTGATAGCCGAGCGCGGCTGGCCGCGGGAAAGGTTCACGGCGCGCTTGTTCGTGGGGCAGAGGGCGCGCTGTTCCCAGCTGTTGTCGCCGGCCCCCTGCAGGGGCAGCCAGTCGATCAACTGGTCGAGCTGGGCCTTGGGGATGTCCTTGGCGTACTCGCGCATGTAGCCGAGCTCGACGGTGTATTTGATATTGGCCCGCGACAGGCGCCGGATGGAGGCGGTGGCCGGGGCGTCGCCGTCCTCGTCGCCGTGGCAGAGACCGCAGTTGTCTTCGTAGACGGCCTTGCCGGGGTGATTGTCGGCGGGCGGCTGGCCGACAGCGACGGCGGCGGTCAGGGCGCCGGTCAGGAGCGCGATGGATGCGCCGAGCGCAAGACGATGGGCGATGGTCTTCACGGTATTCAATCCTCCCCGGTATGCCCGCGTCCGTTAGGCCGGCCGCTTTTCTTTGGGACGCATACGCTCTGAGGCGCGGGGCCCTGTCAAGCGGCAGCGCTGACGCTGCGTCAAGCAGGCAGTTCGACGGGGTTCAGGACCGCGAGATGATCGCTGTCCGGCTCGGCCAGACGGGGGTGGCGCCGGTTGGCGCGGATTGCCGCCTCGTCGGTCGAAAAATGGAAGCCGCAGATGTTCGGAGGAACATGGCGCCGCCAGCGTATCCGCCGCCAGACCCGCTTTTGATAGGCCAGCGACTCGCGGGTTGGAGGGGCGTGGGGCGCCGGCTCAGGACCGGTCCAGCCCTCGGCGCGCAGGATCTTGCGGAACTCGTCCCTGATCTCCTCGCCGTCAACCCAAAGCAGCCCTTCGGCAAGATGGTTCAGCACGCCCGCGCGATCGAGCGGCGGGAGCCGGTCTCCCACCACCCGGCGGGCGAGCTCGTACTCGTGATAGAGAACGTTCTGGCCGAGGTTGAGCCCGGGTATGGGCGCGAGGTCGAGCCAGCCCGCCCCTCCATGTAGCCGCATGTAGTCGGCAAAGGTCGAACCATGCTGGCGCTGATAGGCCTGACCGTTACTGAGCTCATGGGAATAGATCACGCCATGCGGCCGGTCGTAGAAGATCAGGCTGTCGTGCAGGGCCAGGAAGCGCCAAAGGAAGGCCGAATCCGGAACGCTTGAGTCACAAACCGTGCCAAAGCGCTCGAGGACCGCCTGCAGCACGGCCCGCGGCATGAGGCAGTTCGACATCACCGGCAGGGTCTGTCCCAGTGTTGGAAGCGCACCCCGCGCGAGAACCTGAGCCATGATCCGCGTCTTCACTGCGTAGGTTTTTCCGGTCCAGGGCGCCTGCCACAGCCGCCGAGGCGGGGGCTCCACCAAGACGGTGTCGGCCGGAAAGCTGATTAACTGATCTGGCCAGCGCGCCGCGATATCGGCCAAGGGACGCCAAGCCCCCCTGGCGGAAATCTTGCGATCATACTGAATGGCGAAATGGGTGGCGTCCGAGCACTCCATCATTCGGCGGATCGCCCAATCCCAGTGCGCGGGCATGGCGAGTTCGCCGGGCGGACGCAGATAGGTCACGCCCTTGCGGGCGCAAAACGACCTCAGACCGTCCTCGGCGGGAGAGTTGTCTGAGAGATAGATCTCCAACTCTCCCTGACGGTCGCGAAGGGACCGGATGGCGTTCATCGCCAGGCGCCGGCGATTGCGGGTGGGGACGACGACCGCGATCCTGACGGGAGCGTTCACGGCAAGCCCCCGAGTGGGTGATGCAACCTGGGGTCGCGATGGCGCAGCAGCTTTGGGCTGACACCGGGCGCGAGGCGGAAGAGGTCGCCCTCGAGAACCGCAGCGTCGCGCACCGCGACCATGTTGAAGCCGTGGGGCGGGCCTTCCAGATAGGCGGTCTGGGGCGGCACAAGCTCGATGGGGCGGCTGGACAGGTCGAGGTTGGACTGGATGTCGCGGATCGCGAAGAGCGTGTAGCCGAGGGATTCCAGGAAGCGAACGATGGGGGTCTGCCGCAGGCCCTGGCTCCAGTCGACATAGAGACGGTGGACCTCGAAGATGAGGTGCGGCGCGTGGCGCCGGAGGACCTGTTCGGCGCCCTGAAGGATGGCAAGTTCGCCCCCCTCGACGTCCAGCATGATCAGGCCGGGCGCGATGCCGGCCTCAGCGGCGTAGGCGTCGATGGTGGTGACCGGAACGCCTTTCTCCGAGACCACGGGGGCCGCCAGGGCGTCGGCGCCGCCGAAGGACAGTCTGACATCCGGCGTGCTCCACAGGCCAAGGGTGCTGATGCGGATGTTGTCGAGACCGTTCAGCCGCGCGTTGGCGGCCAGCATGGCCGCCTGATCGGCGTCGGGCTCGAAGGCGTGGCAGACGCCCCGGCCACGCAGGGCGCCGGCGACGATCACCGCCTGGTCGCCGAAATAGGCGCCGCCGATGACGGCGTCAGAGACCTGCCGCGACAGATGCAGCAGGAGGCGCGTCGTTTGCGGCTCCCAGACGTGATCGGGACGTTCGGGGTCCGAGAGGATGAAGTCGCGGGCGATCTGTGAGCGGTAGAGGAATTCGAAGACAAGGCCGCTGCTGAGTTCCTTGCGGACCGGACCCGCCTTGGCGAACAGCGCGTCCATGATCGGGCCGACAACCTCGGCGCGCACGTCCCTCGACCCGCCGGCCGAGCGGCGTTCGTAGTCGCGCAGCATCGCCACAACGGCGGCGCGGGCTTGCGGGTCCTGCCCGATCAACTCGAGAGATTGGGCCGCGGTCATGGCTTGATGAGGAGTCCCTGGCCGGTGGGAAGCGACAGCAGCGGCGCGCCGCTGCGCACCGCGAAGGCGTCACAGGCTGCCTGCAGATCGTTGAACATGACGAAGTTGTAGTCGTCGAGCACCACCACGCCGCCGGTGATCATCCTGGGCCAGAAGTGCTCCAGGGCGGCGATACTGGGGTCAAGGCTGTTGAGATCGATGGAAAGATAACAGACCCGATCGGGGACGACCTCGGCGAGGATTCCCGGAATGGCGCCGCGCACCACCACGGCGTTGTCGAAGAGCGCGAAGGTCTCGACCACCTCGTCATAGCAGTCGTCGTAATGCCGGTTGAACACCTCGGCCCGCGGGCCATCGACGAGCGGAATCCCGTGATAGGTATCGACCAGATAGAGCTTGCGACCCGTCAGCGATTTGAGGCCGATGACCTCGGCCAGCATGCGCGAATAGCCGCCGCGATGGACGCCGCATTCGACGAAATCGCCCTCAAGCGCCGCACCGCGTTTCGCCGCCCAGCAGATGACGTGGGCGCGCCATCGCAGGTCATGGTCCCACCAGGACCCCGTCGCCTTTCCGGCGGCGTAGGCGCTCTGGAACTGGGGGTCATCGAGGAAGCTGCCGGGGTGCTGGGTCCACAGGCCGTCCTCGGCGTAGAGAACGCCGGGCGGCGGCGCGGGAGGCGGCTCGGCTCGCGGGGGCTCGGGGGGCTGAATGATGCGGGCCAGGCGGCGGCGGATTCTGTGGGCGAGGCTCATGGCGCGGCCCCAAAGAGGCGCGGGATCATCCCGGCGAGCGGTTCGGGCTCAACGCCGAGTTCGTCCCGCAGGCGGCCGATGGAGATATCGGGGAAGACGATCGGCCGCGCGTCCCCTTCGAAACCGACCTCCACGCCAAACAGCCCCTGCAGCAGGCCGGCGACCTCGCGGTTGGTGACGGTCTTTCCGCTCGCCACATTGATCAAGCGGGCCTTAGCGCGGGCCGGGATACGGACCAGGGCTTCGACCACATCATCGATGCCGACATAGTCCTTGGCGCTGTCCGGCGAGGAGCGAATGACCACCAGGCCGCCCTGGCGGGCGTCCTGGATCAGGGAGCTAAGGAAGCTGGGCGAAGAGGTCCTGCCGACCACATTGGAAGGCCGGATGACCCGGACAACAGGGCGGGGATCGCTGAGGCAGAGGCTTTCGCCGGTAAGCTTGGAAAGCGCGTACAGGTCGAGGGGATCGTTGGGATCGGTGGGGATCAGGGCGTCCTCGCGGCCGCTCTCCGCGCGCTGATACACCCGGGTCGAGGACAGATAGGTGAGCGAGGCGAGATTGGCCTCGCGCAGAACCCGGCTCAGGGCCGTGACATGGGCCTCCACCGCGTCATGCGGCCGCTCACGGAAGTCGGCGGTGAGGCCCGCGCAATAGTAGATGTGGCCGGCTTCCGAGGGCAGAGGATCGCCGCGGCCCACGGGAGCGACGTCCAGCCCGTCCCGGCGCAGCCGCTCTACCAGGGCCGAGCCGATGAAGCCTGCCGCGCCGATGACCGTGGCGTCAGCCATGGGCGGCCTCCAGGAGCGGCCAGGCCTGGTCGCGGTCAGAGATCAAGGCCGGGACGGCGGGCCAGGCGATGGCCAGGGCCGGATCGTTCCAGCGCACCCCGGTGGCGGCGGCGGGATCATAGGGGACGCTCATCAGGTACTGAACCTGGACGCCGGGTTGGAGGGTCAGGAGGCCGTGGGCGAGGCCCGGCGCGAGATAGAGCGAGACCCGGGAGGTCCCGTCGAGGGTGAAGCCGCGCCACTGGCGATAGGTCGGCGAGCCTGGCCGCAGGTCGACGGCGACATCGAAGATCCGGCCGCTGAGGCAGGAGACGATCTTGGCCTCCGCATGGGGCGGCGTCTGATAGTGCAGGCCGCGCAGGGTGTGGGCCGCCGGGGTGTGGGAGAGGTTGGCCTGGGCGGTCTCAAAGGTGATGCCCGCCTCACGCAGGGCGTCGCGGCAGAAGGTGCGCGAGAAATCGCCGCGCGCGTCCTCGCTGACCCGCCAGTGGAGGAGGTTGAGGCCCTCGATACCGGTCGTCTCAATGCGCATCGGGCCAAATCCTAATCTCAGGAATAGCCGACACGAAGCGCCCGCCCCAACCCTGGACCTGCGGCAGTTGGCCAATGATCTCCTCGCGCAGATTCCAGGGAAGGATGAGGACATAGTCCGGCCGCGCCTCATCCAGGGCCTCCACCGGCCGGATGGGAATACGGCTGCCGGGAAGGAGCTTTCCCTGTTTGGCCGGACTCTTGTCGGCCACGAAGGGGATGCTCGCGGCGGTCAGGCCGCAGGCGTTGAGCAGGGTCGCCCCCTTGGCGGCGGCGCCATAGGCCACGATGGTCCGCCCATCAGATTTCGCCTGGGCGATGAATGCCTTGAGGCCGTCGCAGACCTTGGCGACGCGCGGCGCAAAACCGTCGTAGCCTTGCGGCCCATCGAGACCGGCCTCGCGTTCCCGGGCCAGGACCTTCGCGACAGAGGGCCCCGGCGGGCGGGCGCCGGCGTGGGCGGCGTGGAGGCGCAGGGAACCGCCGTGGGTGGGGAGGGCCTCGACGTCAAACAGGGTGAGCCCCTGGCGGGCGGCGATGGCCGCCAGGGCGTGCAGCGAAAGGCAGCTGAAATGCTCGTGGTAGAGGGTGTCGAACTGGACCTCCCGCAGCAGGTTCAGGAGGTGCGGAAACTCGGCGGTGAAGACCCCGTCCGGCTTCAACAGCAGGCGCACGCCCTTGAGGAAATCGCCGATGTCCGGGACGTGGGCCAGGACATTGTTGGCGATGATCAGGTCGGCCATGTCCCCCCGGGCGGCGAGCCGCGCGGCGGTTTGCGCGCTGAAGAAGGCGATGTCGGTGGGGACCCCGCGCTCAAGGGCGACGGCCGCGACGTTGGCGGCGGGCTCGATCCCAAGGCTGGGGACGCCATGGGCGATGAAATACTGGAGCAGGTAGCCGTCATTGCTGGCGATCTCGACGACGCGGGAGGCGGGGCCCAGGGACAGGCGCTCGACGGCCCCATCGGCATAGGCCTTGGCGTGGGCGAGCCAGGTTTCCGAGACCGAGGAGAAATAGGCGTAGTCGCGGAAGATTTCTTTTGGATCGGCGACCGCGCCGGCCTGGACCAGGAGGCACCTGTCGCAGACGCGAATATGCAGGGGATAGGTCCGCTCCTTCGTTTTCCCCTTCCCAGGCGCGATGAGGGCGTTGGCCAGGGGTTGCATTCCCAGATCGAGAAAGGTGTGGGTCAGGGCCGCGCCGCAGGCCCGGCAGGCCGGGGCCGGCGTCATGCGCCGGCCATCGCCCGCCAGGAGAGCCGCTCAAACTGCCGGATTTGCGCCAGGCACAGCGCCCGCGCGGATTCGCCCGCCGCATGGGCGGCATACCAGTCAGCGGTCCACTGTGCGGCCCGCGGGAGCCCCAGCCTCTGCCGCCAGCCCAGGGTCTCCAGGGCCAGGCCCGGATCCAGCGACAGATAGGCGGTCTCCTTGGCGTGCTCGCGCGCGTCCTGGCGCCAGGGCTCGGGCATGCCCAGACCCTTGCCGATGAGACTGGCCAGTTCGCCGACGCTGACCGGCTCCCGCCCCGAGGGCCCGAAGTTCAAGGATCGCGGCCCCGGGCGCCCCTTGGCCAGGTGTTCCGCAAAGAGGAAATAGCCCGCCAGCGGATCGAGGACGTGCTGCCAGGGCCGGACCGACTCGGGGGCCCGCAGCAGGGCCGGCTCGCCCCTCTGCGCCGCCCGCCAGATATTGGGGATCAGCCGGTCGTCCGCCCAGTCGCCGCCGCCGATCGCGTTGCCGGCGCGCGCCGTCGCCACAGGTACGCCGGCCGGCTCGAAATAGGTGGCCGCGAAGCTTTTGACGATCAGTTCGGCGGCGGCCTTGGAGGCCGAATAGGGGTCGAGGCCCCCCAGGGTGTCGTCCTCGATGAACTCGCGGCGCAGGCCGGGGGCGTAGACCTTGTCGGTGGTGATGATGAGCACCGCCTCCAGGCCCTCCGAGCCCCGCAGGGCGTCGAGGACCTGGGCCGTCCCCAGGGTGTTGACCGCGATGGTCATCACCGGTTCGGCGACGCTTCGGCGGACCAGCGCCTGCGCGGCCATGTGAATGACGATCTGGGGCCTGGCGCGGATCACCGCGCCCCTCAGCGCTTCGCCGTCGGCAAGATCGGCCAGGGTCTCCGCGGCGATGAGGCCGCCGCCCAGTTGCGGCCAAAGACCAGGCTGGGTCGCCGCCGGCAGGGCGTAGCCGTGCACCTCCGCGCCCATCTGAGAGAGCCACAACGCCGCCCAGGCGCCCTTGAACCCGGTGTGACCCGTCAAGAAGACGCGGCGCCCGTTCCAGAATCCGGACTCCGGCCTTGGAGGCTCGATCACCACGTCATCCATGGCGCCCTCCCCTCAGCACACAGAGCCTCCAGAAGCCGCTTATCACGCAGGGTGTCCAAGGGCTGCCAGAAACCCTCGTGGCGCCTGGCGGCCAATTGCCCGTCCGCCGCGAGCCCGGAAAGCGGCGCCTCCTCCCAAACGACGTCATCGCCGTTTATGCGGGACAGCACGCTGGGCTCCAGGACGAAGAAGCCGCCGTTGATCCAGCCATCGGCCGGCTTTTCCTCAAAGCGGGTGACCCGTTCGCCGTCGAGCACCGTGGCCCCGAAGCGGCCGGGCGGGCGCACGGCGGTCAGGGTCGCTTCCAGGCCATGGGCCTTATGAAAGGCGACCAGGGCCGCAAGGTCGACGTCCGACACCCCGTCGCCATAGGTCATGCAGAACGGCTCGCCCGGGGTCAGCAGATGGGCGATACGCTTCAGCCTGCCGCCGGTCTGGGTTTCGGCCCCGGTGTCGACGACCGACACGCGCCAGCCGGGGAGCGCCTCGCTCCTGCCGTGGGTGATCGACCCGGCCGCGAGGTCGACGTGCAGGTCGCTGTGACGCAGGACGAAATTGGCGAAATAGTCCTTGATCAGCTCGCCGCGGTAGCCGGCGCAGACGATGAAGTCGGAAAAGCCGTGGCGGCTGTAGCCCATCATGATGTGCCAAAGGATCGGCTGGCCGGCGATCTCGACCATGGGCTTGGGACGAAGATGCGTCTCCTCCGAGAGCCGCGAGCCCATCCCGCCTGCGAGAATCACCACCTTCATGCGCCGACTATCCTACGGACGGTGAGATCAGCGAACCCGCGTCACATAGCAAGAGGGCCAATAGGTGACGCGGCTTTGGGCCGCACCTTCGTTGAACAGCCATCCCGGCTCGTCGATGATGAAGCGGTCGTCTTCAGCGACGAAGATCTGGGCGGCTTGCCTGGGATTGTTCCACGTCCAGTCCTGCGCCGCGCGCGGGGCGCCGGCCAGGTCCTGCATGATGCCGTCGGCGGCGATCATCCGGCCGCCGATCTGGATGAACCTGGCGTAGGCGCGCAGTTCCGCGAGCACGTGATCGCGCCCATGGCCGGAATCGAGCATGACCATGACCTTCTCACCGGGCGCGATGAGGGTCTCGACCTGGCGCAGCACCGCCGCGTCGACGGACGATCCTTCGATCAGGGTGATCCGGCCGGTCAGGGGATGGGCCTCCAGCGCCTGGCGGTTGTGGGGCCGAAGCTCGACATCGACGCCTATGGCGCGGCCGTGGCCCATGGCCTCGAACAGGGAGGCGTAGAAGATCAGGGAGCCGCCGTGGGCGACGCCGGTTTCGATGACCACGTCGGGGCGTTCGGCGTAGATCACCTCCTGCAGGCGGAACATGTCTTCCGGCAGCTGGATGATCGGGCGGCCCATCCAGGTGAAGCTGTAGACGTGTTTGACGTCCCAGCCGGCGCGCAGCCACGCCTTCGACGCGGCGGCGAAGCCTTCGGCGCTGGCCATGGGATAGCGGCGCTCGCCCTCGGGGGACTGCACGATCACCAGGCCGGCCGCTTCATCGATCGTCGTCCGCATCGCGGTCCTTGTGCTGCGGAAATACGCCAAGCGCCAGAGGCGGCGCGCGCCACAGGCGAAAGAGCGCGCCATTTCCCGGCGACAGGTGTACGGCGATCAGCGATTTGAGACCGGGGAGACCCATGGCCAGCGCCAGCCGGCAATGTAACAGCCTGTGGATCGGCGAGCGTTTCGGGCCGCTGGAGCGGGCCTGCGCGCGTTCGGTTCTTCGCCAGGGCCATCCGCTGAGGCTCTATTGCTATGACCGGCCAAAGGACGTGCCGGAGGGGGTCGACCTGGCGGACGCGGCGGAGATTGTGCCGCGGGACCGCATCATCCGTCACCGCCGCGGCAGCGTCGCCCTGTTCTCCAACCTTTTCCGCTACGAGCTCCTGAGACGCGGCGCGGGAACCTGGCTGGACCTGGACCTCTATTTGCTGAAGCCCCTTCCCGAGGGCGATCACCTGTTCGGATTCGAGGACGAGACCAACATCAACACGGCGGTGCTGCGCCTGCCGCCCGACTGCGAGTTCCTGGACATCCTGATCGCCCTTTTCGAGGAAAAGGCGACCCCGCCCTGGCTGCCGCTCAGGGAGCGCCTGGCCAGCGATCTGCGGCTGTGGCGCACCGGCAAGACGGACCTGACCAAGATGCCCTGGGGGGTCGCCGGTCCCCGCGCCCTCACCGCGCTGGCCAAGGGAACCAGCCTGACCAGCCTCGCCCAGCCGCAGACGGTCTTCTATCCGGCGCCGCACGCGGCCGCCTATTGGATCACCGACCCGGACATCCGGCTGGAGCACTGGACCAGCCCCGATACCGTCGCCGTCCACCTGTGGAATGAAGCCATCAAGAGCGTGAAGGACGCCCCCGCGGCCCCGGGAAGCTTCCTGGCGCGGCTGCAGGCGGAAGGCGCCGCCTAGCAAGGCGCAGGGTGGCGGAGAGAGAGGGATTCGAACCCTCGTTACGGTTTCCCGTAAACACGCTTTCCAAGCGTGCGCGATCGACCACTCCGCCACCTCTCCTGAAGGCCACGCCGGAAAGGGTCTAAGACACGACCCCGGTCGGGAACGGGGGGCATATACGAGGCGGCTGCCGCGGGCAAGGTTTCGGAACCGCTTGCGCCGCCCTAAGTTAGGGTGACGCCCGCAAGGAAGCCGCCATGCTGTTCGCCAAACAAAGCCTCGACATCCCCGCCGCCCAGGACGCCCTGAGGGGCCGGGCCGAGGCGATCCCGACGGCGGCGGCCCACTTCGTGAGCGGCCATCCGCTGAAGGGCCCCTATCCGGCGGGCCTGGAGACCGCGGTCTTCGCCATGGGGTGCTTCTGGGGCGTGGAACGCAAGTTCTGGCAATTGCCGGGGGTCCACGTCACCGCCGTGGGCTACGTCGCGGGCCCGACCCCCAACCCGACCTATGAGGAGGTCTGCTCCGGCCGCACGGGTCACACCGAGGCGGTGCTGGTGGTCTATGACCCCAAGGTCATTTCCTACGACGAACTTTTGAAGGCCTTCTGGGAAGGGCACGATCCGACCCAGGGCATGCGCCAGGGCAATGACATCGGGACCCAGTACCGGTCGGGAATCTACACCGCCGATGAGGCGCAGGGCGCGGCGGCGGTGAGGAGCCGCGAGGCCTATCAGGCCGCGCTGAACGCCCGGGGCTTTGGGACCATCACCACCGAGATCGCGCCGGCGGGACCGTTCTATTTCGCGGAAGGCTATCACCAGCAGTACCTGGCCAAGAACCCCGGCGGCTATTGCGGGGTCGGCGGCACGGGGGTCAGCTGCCCGGTTGGCGCCGGGGTCTAGTTCATCGCGGATATGAAAAAGGGGACCGTCCTTGCGGGCGGTCCCCTTCTCATTGGATGGGCGGCGGAACCTAGCCTTCCAAGATCAGGCTCTTGTCCCGCGTATCGCGCAGCAGGCAGGAGGTGACGAAGCCGATGGCGAGCACGCCCGAGACGTACCAGTAGAAGGTCGACTCGATGCCGGCCTCCTTGAACCCGAGCGCCAGGGGCTCGGCCGTGCCGCCGGAAATGGCGTTGGCTATGGCGTAGGGCAAGGCGACGCCAAGGGCCCGCACGTGGGCCGGGAAGAGTTCGGCCTTCACCACGGCGCTGATCGAGGAATAGCCCGAGTTGATCAGCAGCGGGATGGAGCACAGCCCGACCGCCACCAACATACTGTCGACCTGGGCGATGGCCGAGAAGATCGGATAGGCGACCAGAGCCCCGCCGCCAAAGGCGAGCATCAGCATCTTCTTGCGGCCGACGATGTCCGAGAAAAAGCCGAACAGCGGTTGCACGCACATGAAGATCAACAGGACGAAGAAGTTGATCCAGGTCGCCTCGGACTTTGTGAACCCGGCCGTCCCCTGCAGGAACTTCGCCATATAGGTTGTGTAGGCGTAGAAGGCCAAGGTGCCGCCCAGGGTGATGCCCAGGATCGCCGCTGTCTCCTTGGGGTAGCGCTGGAAGAGCTGCAGGGTGGTGTGCTTGTCGTGGCCGGCCGCCTGGGCGTTCTTGTAGCTGTCGGTCTCGTGCAGCTTGGACTGGATGAAGAACACCACTACGGCCAAGGCGCCGCCGATCCAGAACGCGATCCGCCAGCCCCATTCCTTGATCTCCGATTCCGGCATGACGGCCTGGAGCACGAGCATGACGATCACCGCCAGCAGCTGGCCGGCGATCAGGGTCACGTACTGGAAGGACGACCAGAACCCGCGGCGCTTCTTATTGGCCATCTCGCTCATGTAGGTGGCCGAGGCGCCGTACTGGCCGCCCACCGAAAGCCCCTGGATCAGGCGCGCGAGCACCAGGATCCACATGGCGGCGGGACCGATCTGATCATAGGTGGGCGCAAAGCCGATGAGCAGCGAGCCCACGCAGATCATCATGATGGCGACGATCAGCGCCTTTTTCCGGCCGACGCGGTCGGCGTAGTGCCCCATGGCCCAGGCCCCGACGGGTCGGGCAAAGAAGCTGACGATATTGACCAGGGCGGCCTTCAGAAGCTGGGCCGTGTCGCTGCCTTCCGGGAAGAACTGCGAGGCGAAATAGATCGAAAAGCCGGTGTAGGCGAACCAGTCGTACCATTCGACCATGTTGCCGAGCGAACCGCCCAGAATGGCCTTGATCCGCTGGAAGGGAGAGAGGCCGGCGGTCTCTTTGGACTCGCCGATCGGTCCGGTTTCATCTGCCGAAATCGGTGTTTCGCTGGCCATCGGTGCGGTACCCCCTGCGCAATTTGAAATCCGGCGACTTCAGAGCGCCGGCGCGGGGGGACCTTAAGCGAAAGTCACCGGGGAGTCCTAGCCCCTAAAGGCGACCCATCAGCACCAAGACGACCACAATTACGACAATCACGCCAAGACCGCCGGAGGGATAATACCCCCAGTTGCGCGAATAGCCCCAGCTCGGCAGGGCGCCGATCAGGGCGAGGATGAGGATGATGAGAAGGATGGTCCCAAGGCCCATGGCGATATGTCTCCGTTGCCATGGGGTAACGGAGGGCGCGAGGGCGGGTTCCTGGAGCGCGCAAGCTCCAGGAAGTCAGAGACGCTAGTTTTTGGCGTCGCGCGCGGCGCCGGCCACGGTCTCGCCGGCCTTTTCCACGTCCTTGCCGACACCTTCGACGGTGTTGCAGGCGGCGGCGACCAAGGCACAGGACAAGGCTGCAAGGGTGATGAATTTGCGCATGGGATGTCCCCTTTCATGGTGAATCGTCTAGCGGCAACTTAAGCTTGGCCGCGTGGCCAGACAATGGCCGTTTGACGGCGGCCATAAAGCCCCAGCATGATCAGCCCATGCTGACCGCATTCGCTCTCATCCTTATGGCGCTCGCGCCGCTCCAGAGCCCCGCGCCCTCCGCCCAGCAGGCGGCCATAACCGAGGGCCTGGACTGGTATTGCACAGCCTGGATGAAACGCGGCGCGGCGGACATCGCCCCGCCCCGGCATGAGGAAGGCGCCCGGTCCGGCTGGCGCGAGAACGCCAGCGCCAAGCCCGCGGTCGGACCGATCCTGGCCAAGGGCGGCCCCTGGGGGCAGGCGTCCCTGGTTCGGGTGTCGCAGCCGACGGGCCACCGTTGTTCGATCTCCATGCAGTTGTCGCGGACCGACTGGACGACGGACACCGCCCATGCCGCCGTCACCGCCTGGGTGGCCAAGGCCTGGCCCAACAACTTCAAGTCAAAGGACCGTCAGCCGGGACCCCGGGGCGGGCGCGAAACCATCTGGAACGCCGAAGGGGACCTGACCCTGACCCTGCAGGAATCGCCCGAGGCCGGGGCCCAGCCCAACGTCTTCATCACCCTGTCGCGGCAGGACCGGGACGGGAACGCGATCTAGGCGCGGGGCCTTCTTAGATTCCGATCCGGCGCCGGCCTCGGACCTCCGCGTTTCGAGGGGGAATCGCCAAATCGTTGGCTATTCCATGCCGCTGCCCGCGCAGCGGTCACTCGTCACCCTTCCTGGAATTTTCCCAGCCGCTGGTAGCACTCACAGGCCAAAGCCTCGAGCTTGCCGCGGTCGAGGATGCCCAGGCGCCCGCGGGTGTAGCGGACCACGCCCTGGGCCTGCAGCCCCTGGGCCACCGCGTTGAGGGTGGTGCGCGAGACGCCGAGCATCCGGGACATATGCTCTTGAGTCAGGGCCAACTCGTCGCCTTGAACCCGGTCGTGGAAGCGCAGCAGGCTCTTGGCCAGGCGCGGCTCCAGCTTGTGCACGGCGTTACAGGCCGCTGACTGGGCCATCTCGCCCATCATCTGAACTGTTTCGCGATTGACCAACTTGCGCAGGGCCGCCCGGTCCTGGACGATCTTGGCGAAACGGGCGGAGGGGACGACGATGGCGGTCCCGTCGGTCTCGGCCCGCACCCTGGCGAAGGTGACGACCGGCGCAATGGCGGTCATCAGGCCGATCGCCCGCTCCGAGCCCAAGAGCATCACCTCGACAGCCGACCCGTCGGCCAGGGGCATTGTCACCGAAACCGCGCCGGAAACGACGAAATAGACCTTGTCCATGGTGTCGCCGGGGTCGAACAGCGTCTGGCCGGCCTTAAACGCGCACGCCTCACCGGCGGCCATCACGGCCCGGCGATCAGAATCACTCATACTTTCGAGAACGGTGTTCAGTTGAGTTTCCCCCAGCGGTTGAATCCGCCGCCTGAGGGGTCCAGTCAAGCTCTTGCTTGTTCTTAGTCACAAAGGCGACACTTGGCCGCACGGACACAAGCCGTTCGCCAAAAGGTGAGCGAACATACGGATTTAGTCGAAATCTGACTTTCCGAACGCCGCTAGAGTGACGCATAGGTAAAGCATTTGCGATGGACGGGCCGTTTTGCAACCTCAGGTGGGAGTAAGGGCGTCGGCTACCCGACACGTTCGAGGATCGGCGGCGCCTTCCCCCCCCCTTGATGCGCGGGGTTGGCGCGTCGCGCGCGGGGGCTGTTTGTATCAGGGGGGCCGCCCAAGCTCACCTTTCGGTGGATGGGGCTTGAACATTCCCGCCCGCTGCTCAGGCGCGCCGGACTTCGCAACCTTGGACACGGCCCGCATGGCCTGAGCGATAGTTTTGCTGCCGATCGGCCTGTATATCACCCGCTCCTCTCAAGGTTTAGGTTGGGTCCCCCACATAGATCTCCCCGCCGCCCGCCCTGAACCTCTCACTCATCTCCGCCATCCCGGCCGCCGCGACGTCGTTCTGCGCCCGGGCCGCGTCGCGGACCTCCTGGCTGATCTTCATCGAGCAGAACTTGGGGCCGCACATGGAGCAGAAGTGGGCGGTCTTCATCGCCTCCTTGGGCAGGGACTCGTCGTGGTATTCGCGGGCGGTCTCGGGATCGAGGCCGAGGTTGAACTGGTCCTCCCAGCGGAACTCGAAGCGGCTGCGGGACAGGGCGTCGTCCCAGGTCCTGGCCGAGGGGTGGCCCTTGGCGAGGTCGGCGGCGTGGGCGGCGATCTTGTAGGCGATGACCCCGTCCTTGACGTCCTGACGGTCGGGCAGCCCCAGGTGCTCCTTGGGCGTCACGTAGCAGAGCATGGCCGTGCCGTACCAGCCGATCATGGCCGCGCCGATGGCGCTGGTGATGTGGTCGTAGCCGGGGGCGATGTCGGTGACGAGCGGCCCTAGGGTATAGAAAGGCGCCTCGCCGCAGTGCTTGAGCTGCTCATCCATATTGGCCTTAATCTTGTGCATGGGGACATGCCCCGGGCCCTCGATCATCACCTGGCAGCCCTTGTCCCAGGCGACGCGGGTCAGCTCGCCCAGGGTGCGCAGTTCGGCGAACTGGGCCTCGTCATTGGCGTCGGCGATACAGCCCGGGCGCAGGCCGTCGCCGAGGCTGAACGACACGTCATAGGCGGCCATGATCTCGCAGATCTCGTCGAACCGCTCGTAGAGGAAGCTCTCCTTGTGGTGGGCCAGGCAC
>DGYN01000001.1:0-648 GCA_002398405.1 Caulobacteraceae bacterium UBA5005 | reverse complement strand
CGCGAGACGATGCCGGTGACGCGATTGGCGGTCAGCGGCACGAAGGGCAGGCGGACGCCCGCGTGGATGGTGAAATAGTCGATGCCCTGCTCGGCCTGTTCGATCAGGGTGTCGCGGAAGACGTCCCAGTTGAGGTCCTCGGCGACGCCGCCGACCTTTTCCAGGGCCTGGTAGATGGGCACCGTGCCGATCGGGACGGGGCTGTTGCGCACGATCCAGTCGCGGATGTTGTGGATGTTGCGGCCAGTGGAGAGGTCCATCACGGTGTCCGCGCCCCAGCGGATCGCCCAGACCAGCTTGTCGACCTCGTCCTTGGTGGAGGAGAGGACGGCGGAGTTGCCGATGTTGGCGTTGATCTTGACCAGGAAGTTGCGGCCGATGGCCATGGGCTCCAGTTCAGTGTGGTTGATGTTGGCCGGGATGATGGCCCGTCCCCGGGCGACCTCGTCGCGGACGAACTCCGGCGTGACAAAGTCGGGAATGGAGGCGCCGAAGTCCTCGCCGTCGCGGATGAAGGGATCGCTTTCCCGGCGGCGCAGGTTCTCGCGGATGGAGACGTATTCCATCTCCGGCGTGATGATCCCGGCGCGGGCGTATTGCAGTTGGGTGATGCCCCGGCCCGGCCTGGCGCGATAGACGCGGCGGGGC
>DGYN01000083.1 GCA_002398405.1 Caulobacteraceae bacterium UBA5005 | reverse complement strand
CTCCCCCTCACCTAACCTCTCCCCCGCGGGGCGGGGGCGAGGAATGGGACGCAAAGCCCGGTTCACTAAATCACCCCTGCCCGCAAAAGGTCATGCACATGCAGGATGCCGACGGGCTTACCGCCCTCAATGACGAAGAGGACGGTGATGCGGCCCTGCATTTGCGCCAGAGCCTCCCCGGCCAGGGTGTCTGGGGCGACCGACCGGGGGTTCTGGGTCATGACGTCGGCGGCGGTGTGGGTGAGCAGGCCATCGATATGGCGGCGAAGGTCGCCGTCGGTGATCGCGCCCAGCAGCTTTCCGGCGGCATCGACGACGCCGACGCAGCCAAAGCGCTTTTCGGTCATGACCAGCAGGGCGTCGGCCATGGGGGTCGTTGGGCCGACCAGGGGCAGTTCGTCGCCCCTGTGCATCAGGTCGCCCGCGGTGCGCAGCATGGCGCCGAGCTTGCCCCCCGGGTGGAAGACCTTGAACTTCTCCGGCGTGAAGCCGCGCCGTTCCAGGAGGGCGACCGAGAGGGCGTCGCCGAGCGCCATCTGCAGGGTGGTGGAGGTGGTGGGCGCATTGACCTCCGGCGTCGCCTCGGGGGCGTCGGGGAGGGCGAGCACGATGCCGGCGGCCTCGCCAAGGGCGCTTGCCGGGGCGGCGGTCATGGCGATGACGGGGATTTCGAACCGCTTGGCGTAGGCCAGGATGTCGGCCAGTTCCTTGGCTTCGCCGGACTTGGACAGGGCCAGGATGACATCGTCCGGGCCGACCATGCCCAGGTCGCCGTGACTCGCCTCGGCCGCATGGACGAAGATGGCCGAGGAGCCGGTGGAGGCCATGGTCGCGGCGATCTTGCGGGCCACGTGGCCGGACTTGCCGACGCCGGTAAGGATGATGCGTCCCTTGGCGTCGAACAGGGTCTCGACCGCCTTTACGAAGGCCTCGCCCAGCGAAGCGGAAAGCGCCTCCAGCGCCTGGCTTTCCTGGGCCAGAACCCGGCGGCCGACCGCGATGATATCCGCAGCGCTCAAAGCGGGCGCGCCCCTGGAAGGGTCAGGGAGATGACCACCATCACCACCGCCGCGGCGATCGCCAGGGGAAAGAAGAGCCGGTCCGACATGGTGCGGTCATAGCAGCGCGCTTCGCCCTCGTCACTTGAGCCTCGACCCAGGGGCCGATGGGGGATATTTCCCGCAGCCTCAGTCTGCCGGAGCCCCTATGCCTAGCCTCATTCTGCTGCGTCATGGTCAAAGCCAATGGAACCTCGAGAACCGGTTCACCGGCTGGGTGGATGTGGACCTCACCGCTGAGGGCGAGGCCCAAGCCCGGCGCAGCGGTGAGCTGATCGGCGAGACGGGGGTGGCGATCGACCGGGCCTATACCTCGGTGCTGACCCGGGCGATCCGCACGGCATCCATGGCCCTTGCCAAGGCGGGGCAGAGTTTTGTGCCGCTGGTCAAGGACTGGCGGCTCAACGAGCGGCACTATGGGGGGCTGACCGGGCTCGACAAGGCCGAGACGGCGGCCAAGCACGGCGAGGATCAGGTCAAGATCTGGCGCCGGTCTTACGACATTCCGCCGCCGGATCTGGAGCCGGGCGGCGAGTTCGATTTCACCAAGGACCGCCGTTACGCCGGGGCCACCCTGCCCAAGACCGAGAGCCTGAAGACCACGCTGGACCGCGTGCTGCCCTATTGGGAAAGCGAGATCGCCCCAAAGCTGCAGGCCGGCGAGAACATCCTGATCGCCGCCCACGGCAATTCGCTGCGGGCCATCGTCAAGCATCTGTTCGCCGTGCCGGACGACAGGATCGTCGAGGTGGAGATTCCCACGGGTAATCCGTTGCTTATCCAGTTGGACGGCGACTTGAAACCGGTCGCCGCCCGCTATCTGGATGAGGCGCGGGCCGCCGCGCTGCCGGCCCTGTGACCGACACGGACCACATGCGCCGGGCCATCAGGCTGGCGCAGAGCCGCGTCGGGCTGACCGGCGCAAATCCTTCGGTCGGCTGTGTCATCGTTAAGGACGGCGTGGTCGCCGGCGAGGCCGCGACCGCCGAGGGCGGGCGTCCTCATGCGGAGGAACAGGCCCTGGCCCAAGCGGCGGAGAAGGCCAAGGGCGCAACCGCCTACGTCACCCTGGAGCCCTGCGGCGCAAGGTCCAACGGCGGGCTGTCCTGCGCCACGCGCCTGGCGCAGGCGGGGATCACGCAGGTGGTCATTGCCTGCGAAGACGCGTCCTACCTTGCCTCCGGCCAGGGGATCGAGGTTCTGCGGGAGGCCGGCGTCGCGGTCCGGACCGGCATGCTTACCGATGAGGCCCAGCCGCTGTACTCGGGCTATTCCCCCAGGTCCTAAGCCGGAAAGGCTAGGTTAACTCCGGTAAGTCTAAAAGCTACGCGTACCGCGTTGCCCGGGTCCAAGTATCGCCATGTCTTCCACCGTCGCCACCATGGGCTCGATTCGCCGCCTGACCCAGGAAGAGGCGGACCAGATCTGCGCCAAACACGACCGACTGTGGTCGGCCAAGCCGGGCGGGGCGCGGGCCGTGTTTTCCTGGATGGACCTGTCGGGGATCAACTTCCGCGGCCGCAATCTCAACGACGCGGATTTCACCGGCGCTATTCTCGATGGGGCCAAGTTCTGCAAGGCCAGACTCGATCACGCCATCTTCTTCGGGGCCGACGCCCAGAATGCCGATTTCACCGACGCCTCGATGCGCCGGGCGGACCTGCGCGGCTCGTGCCTGCGCAACGCCGACCTCACCGGCGCCGACCTTTTTGAGGCCGACCTTCGCGAGGGCGTCATCGCCGCCTCCGACCGCCAGCGCGGCCTTCGCGTCCTCGAGCCGCAAAAGCGCGCCGGCAACGCCCAGGGGGCGATCCTGGCGGGAGCGAATTTGGAACGCTCGAAGCTGGCCGGCGTCATCGCCATGCGCTGCGATTTTACCGACGCCATCCTCAAGGACGCCAACCTCGTCCGCGCCAACCTGAAACAGGCGACATTCCAGGGCGCGAACCTGGCCGGGGCGGATCTGACTGGCGCGGACCTGGCGGGCGCCGACATGCGCGACTGCATTATGGTCGGGGCCAAGACCTATGCGGCCAATATCACCGACACCAATATGGCCGGGGCCTTGACCGACAAGCTGGCGGGCAAGGACGTGGGCGAGATGCCCTATGAGGAAATGATCCGGGCCCACGCGCTTTGGTGCGAAACGGCGGGCGTGGAAGGCGCGCCGTCCACCTTCGATGATGCGGACCTTAGGCTTCTGGGGTCGATCAAGGGCTTCAATCTCACCGCGCTCTCGGCCAAACAGGCGGTGTTCTACGGTCTCAACATGGAAGGGGTTCAGTTGCAGGGCGCGCACCTGGAAGGCGCGGACATGCGGTCCTGCAATCTTCGCGGCGCCGACCTGCGCGGGGCGCGGCTGGCAGGCGCCAAGCTTTCGGGATCTGATCTGCGCAACGCCCAGATGGGCCCGCTGCTCATCGCCCCCGACCGGCTGCTGCCTTGTGACCTGACCCGGGCGGTGATCAAGGGGGCGGACCTTTCGGGCGCGGACCTGCGGCACGCGATCCTGGTCTCTTCGGACCTGACCCGGTCGAACTTCGCCCACGCGATGATGAAAAACACCGACCTGACCGGCGCCCACCGCGAGGGCGTCAAAGGGATCAGCGAGGAATAGGGGACACGTACCGAAGGTACATGTCCCCTCGCTTCGCTAGGCCGCCTTGTCCTTCTTGGCGATCTTCGGGGTCTGCCCGACATTGATCGCGATGGTGCGCGGCTTCAGCTGTTCGGGAAGCTCGCGGCGAAGGGCGATGGTCAACAGGCCGTCGGCCAGGTCCGCGCCGTCCACGATCACATGGTCGGCGAGCTGGAACCGGCGCTCGAAGTTGCGCTCGGCAAGGCCCCGGTGGAGATAGCGGCGCTCGGGGCCGTCGTTAGCCGCCTTGCGGCCCTGAACGGTGAGCACGCCCTCATTCACCTCGATGAACAGCTCGTCCGGTTTGAAGCCGGCGACCGCGATTTCAACGCGATAGTGGTTCTCGTCAGTGCTCTCGATGTTGTAGGGCGGGTAGCCGCTGGCGGTGTCCTGGCTGGCGGCCGCGTCCAGAAGCTGGAACAGGCGGTCGAAGCCGACGGCCGAACGGTACAGGGGCGAATAGTCGACGTTACGCATGGAAAACTCCTTGAAAAAGCGAGTTGCTGTCACGAAGGCCCTTTGCTTTGGCGCCTTCGAGGCTTGATTTGGGATGCGCGCCGCCCTTTTCAAGAGTTTGTCACTTGCGGCGAATGCGACCAATCATCAGGGTCGCGGCATAAGAATAGAACCTGGAGGACTAAGCCGATGAATCGCCGTCAGACCTTGCTTGCCATGACCGCTCTGTCGCTGGCCGGCCTTCCCAGCCTCGCCCTGGCCGACGACGCCCTGAAGGCGGCGATCAACGGCGGCCACCGCACCCCGACCGAAAAAGCCCGCGACGCGCACCGCCGTCCCGAACCCGCCCTGACATTCTGGGGCCTCAAGCCCGGCATGACCGTGGTCGAGATCAGCCCCGGTTCCGGCTACTGGCTCGAAATCCTGGCCCCCTACGCCAAAACCACCAACGGCAAGTACATCGCCACCGGCGCGGCGACGCCCTATCAGGCGAGGCTCGCCAACGCGGCCTTCGGGACCCCGGCCTTCACCGGCGCCTTCAACCTGCAGTCCGGACCTATCGTGCCGCCCGGCAGCGCCGACATGGTGCTGACCGCCCGCAACATCCACAACTGGATGTGGCAGCCCGGCATGCTCGACAAGGCGATGAAGGACTTCCATGCCGCCCTGAAGCCCGGCGGCATCCTGGCTGTCGAGGAACATCGCGCCGACCCGCGTCCCGAGACCGTACAGGGTAATCGTCCCGCCTCCGACGGCTATGTCGCCACCAAGACGGTGATCGACGCGGCGACCAAGGCGGGCTTCCGCTTGGCCGGTCAGTCGGAAATCAACGCCAACCCGAAGGACAAGAAGGATCATCCTGAGGGGGTGTGGATGCTGCCGCCAAACCTGCGCGCGCCCCGGGCCGCGACCCCGGGCTACAATCCCGAGACCTTCAAGGCGATCGGCGAGAGCGACCGCATGACGCTCAAGTTCGTGAAGGCCTGACCGCTTGAGCGCTTGGCGTGACCGGGCTAACCACCCGGACATGTCCATCGATAGACGCCTTTTCCTGGCCCTTGGCGGGGCCGGTCTGGTTTCCGCCTGCGGCAAGAAGCCCAAGACCAAGGCGAAGGAGGCCCCGCCGATCCTGGAGACGGTTCTGGCCGGCGACTGGCGGACAGACGCGGACAAGGCGCGCGACGCCTATCGCCACCCCGCCGAGAGCCTGGCGTTCTGGGGCCTGCAGCCGGCCAGCATCGTGGTGGAGTTCTGGCCCGGCGCGGGCTGGTACACCGACATCATCGCGCCGTTCCTGGATCAGACTGGCGGGCGGCTCTATGCGGCCGTGCAGCCGATCAATGATATGACCGACGAGGCCACCGCCCAGATGGTCCAGGCCTACAAACGCAAATTGAAGGCCCGCCGCCGGCTCTATGGCGAGGTGGAGATCAGCGAATTTGGACCGGGCACCGGCCCCGTCGCTCCAGCGGGAACGGCGGATCTGGCGCTGTTCCTGCGCAACATCCACAACTGGATGCCGGGCGGCATTGCCGAGAAGGCCTTCACCGACGCCTATGCGGCGCTGAAACCGGGCGGCGTCCTTGGGATCGAAGAACATCGCGCTTTCCCGGGCGGTGTTCAGGACCCCACGGCGCGCAACGGCTACGTCCAGGAGGCCTATGTGAAGCAGATGGCGGCGGAGGCCGGCTTCACCTTCGACAAATCGAGCGAGATCAACGCCAATATCGAGGACACCAAGGACCACCCCTTCGGCGTCTGGACCCTGCCGCCGGTGCGCCGCACCTCGCCCATCGGCGCGCCGGAGGACCCGGCCTTTGACCGGACGCCGTTTGACTTGCTTGGCGAGAGCGACCGAATGACCCTGCGGTTCGTGAAGCCGGGTTGAAGCCACGAGCTCCCGTTTTTCCCTCCCGTAGGGAGGGGAGAAGAGAATGGCGCCAGGCTAGGGCCGCATCCCGACCGCGCTGGGCCCGACCTTGAGGATCCGTTGAGCATCGTTGGCGAACTGGCAGAGCAAGGGCCGGGTGTCGCGCGGGTCGATGATCTCTTCCATCAGAAAGGCGTCGGCGGTGCGGAAGGGGCTTCGCACGTGCTCGGCCTGGGCGCGCAGCTCGGCCATCATGGCCGCCGGGTCGGCCGCCGCCTCCAGGTCGCGCTTGTAGGCCGCCTCCAGCCCCCCCTCGACGGGGAGGCTCCCCCAATCGCCCGAGGGCCAGGAAAAGCGCGGCTGAGCCCGCGAGTGGTTGCGCACGGCCGCGCCGGCGATGCCGAAGGACTTGCGGATCATCACTGTCGCCCAGGGCACGGTCGCTTGATAGACGGCCGATTGAGCGCGGACCCCATGGCGGATGGTGCCAGCCTTCTCGGCGGCGAGACCCACGGCGAACCCAGGCACGTCGACCAGGTGCACCACCGGCAGGTGGAACGTCTGGGCCATGTCGCAGAAGCGGACGAGTTTGTCTGAGCTTTCCGCCGTCCAGGCCCCGCCCGCGATGTAGGGATCCCCCGCCACCAGGGCGACGGGCCAGCCGTCGAACCGCGCAAGCCCCGTGATCACGGCGCGGCCCCAAAGGGCGCCGAGTTCGAAGAATGAGCCCTGGTCGACAAGGGCTTCGATGATCTTGCGGGCCTTGTAGACCTGCTTGCGGTCCTTGGGGATGGCGCTGATCAGCCAGTCTTCGCGGCGGTTTGGATCGTCGCCGGTGGGCCCGCGCGGCGGCAGTTCGTCGATGGAGGAGGGCAGGTAAGACAGGAACCGGCGCGCCGCCGCCAAGGCGTCAGCCTCGGTGTCGACCGCCAGGTCGGCGACGCCATTCTTGCAGTGGATTTCCCAGCCGCCGAGCTCTTCCTTAGTGAGGTCCTCGCCGATCGCCTTGACCACCGGCGGCCCCGCCGCGAATACCTGGGAGAGGCCCTTGACCATGACCGCGAAGTGGCTGGCCGCCACCCGCGCCGCGCCCAGGCCTGCGCAGGGGCCCAGCGCCAGGGCCACCACCGGCACAGTCGCCATGTTCGACACCGGCCACTGCCAGCCGGAGACCTCCGGGACGTGAGTCTTGGCGCTGGTGGAAAGGGTGCGGGCGCTGCCGCCGCCGCCGGTGCCGTCGACCAGGCGAATCATCGGCATCCGCCACTCGTTGGCCCACTGCTCGGCCAGCATCATCTTGCGGCCGATGGAGGCGTCAGCAGCCCCTCCGCGGATGGTGAAGTCATCGCCCAAGACCACAACGGGCCGCCCGTCGATCCTGGCCCGGCCGGTGACCATATTGGCGGCGCGGAAGGCTTTCAGCTTGCCGTCCTCGCCGTATTCGGTCGCGCCGGCGATCTTGCCGACCTCGTGGAACGAGCCCTCGTCCACCAGGGCCGCGACCCTCTCGCGCACCGTGAGCTTTCCCTGGCCCTTCTGGTTGGCGACGCGTTCTTCGCCGCCCATGGCCTCAGCCAGGGCCTCGCGGCGGCGCAGTTCCTCGACCTCGGCTTCCCAGGACATTCGATCACTCCAGACTCGCGGCCAATTTACATGGCGGCCACACCCGGCCAAGCTCGCATCCGTGGAACTCGAAGCGCCCCTGATCGGCACACCCTCCGCGCCTGTTCCCGAGGGAGGGAAGGCGGAGTGGTTCCGCGCCGAGGATGGGACAAGGCTTCGGGCCGCGATCTTCCCCGGCAAGGGCAAGGTTAGGGGCTCGGTCGTTCTCTCTCCCGGCCGCACCGAACCGCTCGATAAGTACTTCGAAGTGATCGGCGAACTGCAGGAGCGCGGCTTCGTTGTCCTGAGCCACGACTGGCGAGGGCAGGGGCTGTCGGACCGCTACCTGCAGAACCGCCTCAAGGGCCACGCCAAGGGGGCGCGCCACTACCTCTCCGACTACAAGACTCTGCTGGATCGCTATACAGACCGGCTGCCCAAGCCCTGGATCCAGATGGGACATTCCATGGGCGGCTGCCTTTCCCTGCTGGCCCTGGCCAAGGGCGAGAAGGAACGGTTCGCCGCCAGCGCCCTGTCGGCGCCCATGCTGGGGGTCGTCACCGATGACTTCGGCTACATCTTCGCCCGGGCCCTGACCTGGGTCTGCACCCATCTGGGGCTCTCGACCCGCTACCTGTTCGGCGATTCCACCGATCCCCGGACGGTGAGCTTCGAAAAGGACAAGATCGCTCACGACCGGCCACGCTGGGACCGGTTTCGCGAGCAACTGGCTGCCTGCCCGGACCTGACGGTGGGCAACCTTACCTGGGGATGGTTGGAGTTCGCCATGACCGCCACGGCCTTCCTGCGCCATTCGGAAGAAACCACCCGCGTGGATATCCCCGTCCTTATCGTCTCGGCCGGCGACGATGACCGTGTGATCACCGCTGACGCCCGCAGGGTCGCCGCGCGCCTGCCCGACTGCCGCTTTGTGGAAATCCCCGGGAGCTGGCACGAGATCCTGATGGAAACAGACGATATCCGCGCGATCTGGTGGCGCGAGTTCGACGCGTTCGTCGAACCAGTTCTCAAAGCCGCTTCTGCAAGACCAGGAGCGTCAAAGGCGGGATGACCGGCGTCGGGAAGGGGCGCTCCTTGCCTGTGAGGGCGTAGCCGCGCCGCTGGTAGTAGGCAATCAGTTCGGGGCGTTTCGAGATCACCGACAGTTCCATGACCTGCGCCCCGAATCGCTGCGCGGCCTCCCTCTCGGCAACGGTCAGGATGTGTTTTCCCAGGCCGCGGGCCTGACGCCGGGGATCGACAGCGAGGAGGCCAAGGTAGGCCGCGCCAGACTGCTTGGTAAGTTGCACGCACCCGACCAGGGCCTCGCCCGTTTCGAACAATAGCAACAGTTCATCCGGATCAGCCGCCAGGGCGGTCAGCGTTTCCAAGCTGGTGCGCGGTGTCTCGACGAGGTCAGCCTCATGCGTCCAGCCGGCGCGGGCTGCCTCCCCGCGATAGGCGCTCTCGATGAGAGCATGCAGGGCCGTAAGGTCGGCCGGCTCCGCAGGGCGGCACGTGAGGTCCACAGGGCTATTGCGCTGAGCGCTTGAGAGTCACTAGGGCGTCGTCCAGCACCCGCTTGTCGCCCGCGGCGACGATCTGGCCGCCGTTCCGGCCGATCCGCTTTCCGCGCCAGTCACAGCAGAGACCGCCGGCCCCTTCGATAACCGGAACCACGGCCTCCACGTCCCAGACCTTCATGCCCTTGGGTTCCATGACCAGGTCAATGCGCCCCGCCGCCAGCATGGCGAAGGCGTAGGCGTCGCAGCCGAAACGGCCGAGCTTCGCGGCCGCCCGGACCTGGGTCCAGGAGCCCATCTCCGGCCCGTCAAAATACTCGGTGTCGGTGGTGGCGACGATGGCGTCGGTCAGTTTGGCGCAGGGGCGGACCTTCAGCGGGGTCGTCGCGCCCCGCGCGATCAGGCGCGAACCCGCCGCCTGCGAGCCGATATAGAGCTCATCCAGGAACGGCTGCCCGATGGAGCCCAGCACCGGCTCGCCCTCGTGCCAAAGGGCGATCAGGGTGGTCCAGACAGGAAGGCCGGCGATGAAGGCCCGGGTGCCGTCCACGGGGTCGAGAATCCAGACGAACTCAGCGCCTGGCCGGTCCTCGCCGTATTCCTCGCCGATGACGCCGTGGCCAGGAAAGCGGTCTGCGATCAGCTTGCGGATAGCCTGTTCGGCGCCCTTGTCGGCCTCGGTTACGGGATCGAATCCGCCGTCGGTCTGTTTGTTCTCGAGGCCATGGTCGGCCCGGAATAGAGGCAGGATGACCTGCGCCGCGGCGGCGTTGAGCTCAAGCAGGAAGGCGTCGAGCTCAGAGAGACGGGCGGAAGAGAGGGCCATGCGGTTGGCTTAACCGCACGGCCCTTTGGTCTCAAGCCGCGTCGTGATCGCCGTTCAGGGACTTGGCGAGGTCGAGCAGGCGGCGGCGCGGGCGTTCGCCCAGCTGGTAGTAGGCGCGGATCAGGTCCAGCGTTTCCTTGCGGGCCAGCATTTCGCCTCCTTCGGCGCGCTCTTCGGCGGCTTCACCGGCCCGGGCCAGGAGTTCGGTCAGGCCGTCATAGAAATAGCCTACCGGCACTTCCAGGGCTTCGGACAGCTGCCAGAGCCGGGCGGCCGAGATGCGGTTCGCGCCGCATTCGTACTTCTGGATCTGCTGGAAACGCACGCCGCAGACGGACGCGAGCTGTTGCTGGGTGAGGCCGAGGAGACGGCGGCGGCGGCGAAGGCGCTTGCCGAGGTGCAGGTCGATGTCGTTGCCCATGGGCTTAATCCCCGATGATCTTCACCTGTCCCGTGATGGGACAGTCGGGGTGGTGACCCGCAAGCTACATGCCGCGGGAGGCGAACTTCGCCTTTTGGGTGTTCACCCGCCAGGCGACCTACTCTGTGGCTGGCTTCTTGGTCTCACTACGGCGCTCTGGCCCGTGATATTCGGCGCCGGCCGAGCGGCGGCGGTCCGGGCCGAAATAGGCTTCGGTGCGGATGAAGGGACGCGGGTGGAAGATCACCGCGTTCAGGCGGGCGATCACCGCCTGGGCGGTCACCGGCTTGACGATCAGTTCGGTGACGCCGGCGTCCCGCGCCTCGATCACCCGGGTGCGGTCGGCGTAACCGGTCAGCATGATGATCGGCAGGAAGGTGTTGGTGCTGTCCTTGGCGGTGCGCACCAGACGGGTAAACTCCACCCCGTCGATGGGCTCCATGCGAAAGTCGACCATGGCCACGTCCGCCGGCCAGTCCCGCAGGATCGCCAGGGCTTCGGCCCCGTTGGACGCCTCCCGCAGGTGCTTGACCCCAATGCTTTTCAGCACCGCGCTGACGATCGTGCGCATATGCGCATTGTCGTCGGCGAGCAGCACTCGCAGGTTCTCAAATCCTGATGACAAATCCCGTTGGTCCCCTCAGACCTTATTTGTGCGCGGCAAATCCAAGGGCCCTTTTGGGGGCGGAACCCGCTGTTATGGCGTCTGTTATCGTTGTTCCCTCAACCTAGCGGGTCAGTACGATTGCAGCAATGCAACAAATGCATTTTTCGCCTAAATTCCAGGCGCCTGCACTCCAACAAGCAAGGTCGGGTCGAGGTTCCGGCCCCGCCATTTCATGCGCCAGCACAGGTGAGGGCCGGTTGCACGGCCCTCTGAACCGACCTCGCCGATCTTGTGGCCGCGGTTGATGAACTGGCCCTTTTCGACCAGCACCTTGGAGAGGTGCAGATAGGCGCTGACCAGCCCCTGGCCGTGGTCGATCATGATCAGGCCGCCCTCGTAGTGGAGGCCGCTCTCGGCAAAGGAGACAACGCCGGCGCAGGGCGCTTCGACGCGGGTTCCCTTGGGCGCGGCAAGGTCGGTTCCGTAGTGCGGCCGGGCCGGAACGCCGTTGAGCACCCGCTGCCCCCCGAACCGTCCTGAGACGCGGGTCGCCTTCAGCGGCATCTCGAAGCCGTACCGGAAATGGTCGCCTTCGATGTTGCTGGCGAAACCGGCGGCCTTGCGGGTCGCCTCGGCGGCGATCTTGGCCAGGGTCTCGGGGGCTTCCGGTGTGACGGTGTCCTGGGGCAGGCCGTCGACGCGCTGCACATCGAAAGTTCCGGGGGCGATGTCGATCCACAGGGCCTGCGGGTCTTCCGCCGCCGCGGCCTTGGGATCGGCGGGCGGGCCGCCCGGCCTGGGATAGCTGATCAGCAGGCCGGGTTCCGCGTCGCGGTCGAAGCCGACGATCGCCAGGCCATGTTCCGAGGTCTTGATGAGTTCAGCCCCCGCCGCGATAGTCTCACGGGGTCCTGCGCGGACGATCAGGCTTCCGCCCTGGACCGCCACGCCGCTGACCTTGAAGGGGCTTGCCGCCGCCTTGGCGGCGCCGGGTCCAGCGAGCCCGAGGGCCGCCAGGCCCACCAGTGTCTCGCGCCGGGACGCGGTCACGCCTGTTTGCCGATCTCCCGCCACCGTTGCAGCGCCTCCTTGGGGCCGGCGTAGGCCTCCTGCAGGGCGGCGTTCCAATAGCGCAGGGCGTCCAGCGGAATCTTCACGCCGCTGACCGCGCACAGCACGTAGCGGCCGGGGCGCTTTATCTCATATTCGGCGTCGCCATAGTGCAGCACGGCGAGTTCGGCCTTGGGATCGAGGGCGTTCATGAGGAAAGGATAACCCGCAAGGGCTCGCTCTAGAAGAGGTCGCCTTGTTCGGGGGCCGAAACCTTGCCCTTGGCTGCCCGGCCATCGACCACCGCACCCCGTTTGCCATCGGCGAAGACGAGCTGCACCGCCTCGCCCGAGGCGAGAGCTTTCGCTGAGCGCGCGAGGGATCCGTCCGCACGTTCGATCCTCGCAAAGCCCCGTTCCAGCACCGCGTCAGGGTTCAGTGAGCGTAAGAGCTTGTCGAAGGACGTTATGCGGTCGGCGGCGCGGGAAAAGCCTCGGTCGATCGCCGGGCGCATCCGTACCGCCAGCCGCTCCAGGCGTTCGAGTTCGACCCGGGCGTGGCGCTGCAGGAGGCCGGGCTTGAGGGGGGAGGCGATGCGGGCGAGCTCCCGCTCGTGCACGGCGACGTTGCGCGCCAGGCCCGCAGAAAGCTTACCCGCCACGATGTCGAACCGCTGGCGGGCCAGGGCCAGAACATCGTCGGGGCGGGGAAGCCCCCCCGCGGCGGCGCTCAGCCTTTGGCGGCGCTCCTCGACCACGCGGCCGCCGCAGCGGGCCAAGCGGCGCTCATAATCGGCGATCAGGCCGCGCAGCTCCGCCAGGACCGGCGTCGCCATCTCGGCGGCGGCGGTAGGCGTGGGGGCCCGGCGGTCGGAGACGAAATCGATCAGGGTGGTGTCGGTCTCGTGGCCCACGGCGCTGATCAGGGGGATGCCGCTTTCCGCCACCGTGCGGGCCAGGGTCTCGTCGTTGAAGGCCCAGAGGTCCTCGACCGATCCGCCGCCCCGGGCGACGATCAGCACATCGGGCCGGGGTTCATAGGCGTTGAAGCCTTTGATCGCGGCGCAGACCTGGGCGGCGGCGGCCTCCCCCTGGACCACCACCGGCCAGACGATGACATGGGCCGGCCAGCGGTCGCGGATGCGGTGCAGGATATCGCGGATCACCGCCCCGGTCGGGCTGGTGATCACGCCGATGACCATGGGCATGGAGGGAAGCGGCCGCTTGCGGGCGGGATCGAATAGGCCCTCGTCCGAGAGCTTGGCCTTCAACCGTTCGAGTTGCGCCAGCAGGGCGCCGATCCCCGCCGGCTCCATGGAATCTATGACGATCTGGTAGCGCGAGCCCATGGGATAGGTGGTGATCTTGCCGGTGACGACTACCTCCAGCCCCTGCTCGGGCCGGACCTGCAGGCCGCGCACATTGCCCTTCCAGATGACGCCGTCGATGGTCGCCTTGTCGTCCTTCAGGCTCAGATAGACATGGCCGTTGGAGTGATGTGTGACCTTGGAAAGCTCGCCTCGCAGCCGGACATAGCCATAGGCCTCCTCCAACGTGCGCTTGAGGGCGAAGGAGAGCTCGGAGACCGAATAGGCCTTGGCGTTGCCGTCTTCCGCGATGGGCTCGTCGAGACTCATGAGGGCAGACTAGCGCAAATCCTCCACCGCAGGGGGAGGGGGACCATGGAAGATGGTTGAGGGGGCTTTCCGCGCTTGAGGCGTTGGGAATCTACCCCCGCACCTTTGCGGCGGGCGCGCTCCTGGACCAACCCCCTCCATCGCTGCGCGGTTCCCCTCCCCCTGCGGTGCAGGGGAATCGCATGTGTGTTT
>DGYN01000019.1:4281-4940 GCA_002398405.1 Caulobacteraceae bacterium UBA5005 | reverse complement strand
CTGATGATGATGCACATCGGCAGCAGGATCGAATCGTGGAACCAGGCCGCGTCATGACGCAGCTCCGTCACGCCAGCCTGCATTCCGATCGCGCCTGGAACAGGCTGCCCGATCGTCTCCTGGGCGAAGGCGGCGCCTGCGAATGCAGCCGCCCCGATCGCTCCAAAGGCTCCCTGGGCGATACTGCCCGCCAGCCTTCGCATCCCCATCCTCGACGCCCTCATAGAATCGTTGGCGGGGCCTCGCCCGCCTGACATGGGCGGGTGCATACGCGCTATCCAGAAGATTGCCAAGTCGCCAGCGCAGGAAGCTTTAGACATGAAACCCCGCATCCATCCAGCTGACGAAGGAGCGATCCGCGAGGCCTTTGAAGGCGTGGTGAATCTGACCGCGCGCGAGATCGAAACCTGGCTCGCAACCGATAGGAGCAAGGCGGTGGGAATGATCCGCAGGGGCGAGGCCGAATCGGTCGGCCGCCAATCGGCCCGCCGGATCGTCGAAATCCTTAAGAAGGACCCGGCCGCCCTCACCGAAAGCGACTATGTCCATATGCGCAAGGTCACCGGCTATGTCCGCCGCCACCGGGCGCAACGGCCCGCCGGCGACGTGACCCATACCCGCTGGCGCTGGTCGCTGATGAACTGGGGGCATGACCCGCT
>DGYN01000019.1:0-4048 GCA_002398405.1 Caulobacteraceae bacterium UBA5005 | reverse complement strand
CGCACGTGTTGCGGGGGCCGGACGTTCCTCCGCTCGGATCGCGAACGCGCCGCCCGGCGGGCGGCGGCAGGCGCACAGCCTGGGTCATCTTTCGGCCCCCGGAACAAGTCCGGGGGTGACGGTGCGGGATCATGGCTCCCCCCACAGGCGCACCAGGCTGGCGACTGACTTGTCGAGCAGCAGGCGCGCTTCCCCGGGGCCCATGGCGGCGCGGGTCCGCGAGAGGTCAAAGAGGATTTCCCGCTCGTCCGCCCGGCGGATCAGGCTTTGGATCCAGCCGACGCACGCCAGGCGCTCACCGCTTATCACGGGTTCGACCCGGTGCAGGGCGCCTGTGGCGTAGACGATCATGTCGCCGGCCGAAGGCTTTCCCGCCCGCTCGCCGTCCATGCCGTCGATGACCAGTTCGCCGCCCTCATAGAGGTCCGGATCGCTGAGGAAGAGGGTGAAGGAAAGATCGGTGCGCAGGCGGCCCTCGACGCCGCCCATCACCGGATCGTCGACGTGCATGCCATAGGTCTGGCCGGGGCCGTATTTGTTGAACATCAGCCGCGACCAGCGGGCGGGCCGGGCATAGGCGGAAAACACCGGGTGCCGTTCGATGGCCTTTTTGACGAAGGTGGAAAGGGCCGCGACCTTTTCATCGCCCCCGTCGGCCTGGAGGTTGGCCTTGACCTTGCGGGCGTCGCCGCCGGCGGTCTTCTTGCCGTCGCGGAAGGCAGCGCCGGCCAGGCCCTCGCGGACCAGGGCGATATCCTCCGGGCTGAGCACGGCCTGAAGGGTCAGCATGTGTTCCTGCGAATGAATTGCAACTAGGCCCGCCTCCCGCTAAAGGTTTCGCCACACTCTAATCAAGGGAAACGCCATGACCAGCTTCCGCCCCAAACTCTGGACCAGCGTCTCGGTCGCTGTCGTCATTGGGGCGGTGGGGCTGACCGGGTGCGGCGAGGCCGGTGAGAAGGCGGAAACCTCGGCGACCGCGCCCGTTCCGGCCGGGGAGGGCGGCGAAGGCGGGGCCGAGGGCGGCGCGACAGGGGAAGCCGGCGCTCAGGCGGCCTATGTCGGCGTTCCCGCCGAAAGCCGCGCGGCGCTTCGCCTGGCTCACCTCAAGGGCTTTTTCCTCATCGCCCAGAAGCAGCCGGCGGGCGCGGAGTTCGCCGCCGCCCTGGCCGGCCAGGGGATGCTGGAGGTCTATGATCCGGCCAAGGGCGCCTTCGAGGCGACGGGCGTGCCCGAAGCGGTGCTCCGCAAAGCCGCCGAAACCGGTAAGGCGGGCGATCTGCAGGCCGCCATCGTCGCCCTCGACCAGGCCATCGCCAAGGCGGGCGGCGATCCCCTGGCGGTCGCCAAGGGCATGGTCTCGATCTCGGCTGGCCTCTACAAGGAAGTGATCAAGGAAGACGCCGTCGATCCCATCGAATACCAGCACAGCTTGGGCGCGGCCCTCGCCGCCCAGCAGGCCCTGGCCAAGGCGACCGGTCCCAAGGCCGCCGCCGCCAAGCCGGAACTCGACAAGCTGGTCGCCATGTGGGCCGGCCCTATCGCGCCGGAAGCGGTCGCCGGCGCCGCGCCGTCGGCCCAGGTGGCGGCCCAGGCCTCGCGGGTCGAGCTGGCGCTGAGCTAAAACGCCGCGCTCGACTAAGCCGCCGACGCACCGGATACTTCCCCGATTCGGGGCTCTTAAGCCTTTGGCGGGCGGTATGCGCAAGGTCACCACGGTTCTCCTGTTCGGGACCTATTTCGCGTTGGCGTTGACCGCCGCGCTCTATACTTGGCGCGCCGGCGGCTGGCCGGCGGGCGCGGCCGTGGGCCTGGGCGCCTTCAGCGTCCTGATGGGCCTGCACACCCTGGTTTCCAAAGGCATCGACCGCGGCGCGCTGGAGGCTGAGATCAGCGCGGTGCGCGAGGCCCACGTCATCCTCGCCGATCAGATCGAGCAGATGCAGGGCCAGATGACCGCCCTCACCGAAGAGGTCCACGAGGAGACTGAAGAGCTTTCCAGCGAAATGAAGATGCTGGAGCACCTGGTCCAGAGCCTGTCGCTCGGCGCCCAGCAGGCCCGGCTGCAGGAGATCGCCACGGGCCTGGCCGTCGCAAACGTCCCCGACCAGCGCTCCGCGATCCTGGATACGGTGAAGGAAGCGCTGGCCGATAATCGGGTCGACCTCTACCTGCAGCCGGTGGTCAGCCTGCCGCAGCGGCGGACGGTCTTCTACGAGAGCTTCTCGCGGCTGCGCGATGATAGCGGCCGGGTGATGATGCCAGCCGAATATCTGGCGGTGGCCGAGCCCGAGGGGCTGATGAGCGCCATCGACAACCTGCTGCTGTTCCGCTGCGTGCAGATCGTCCGGCGCCTGGCCAAGAACGACCGCAAGGTCGGGATTTTCTGCAACATCGCGCTGGGCAGCCTGGCCGATGAGGTGTTCTTCCCGCAGTTCCTCGAGTTCCTGTCGCAGAACAAGGACCTGCACGGCGCCCTGATCTTCGAACTGGGCCAGCAGGCCTTCCGCCAGCGGGGTTCGGTGGAAGCGCGCAATATGGCCAGGCTCACCGACCTGGGCTTCCAGTTCAGCCTCGACAAGGTCACCGACCTCGACCTCGACTTTAACGACCTGCAGCGTTCCGAGGTCAAGTTCATCAAGGTCGCGGCGGACGTTCTCCTGGAACAGCTTTTCGACGTCGACGGCCGTCCGGCCATGAAGGCCATGCGCGACATCAACGCGGCCGACTTCGCCGACCTCAACCGCCGCTACGGCGTCGAACTGATCGCCGAAAAGGTCGAGAGCGAGAAGCAGGTCATCGACATCCTCGAACTGAACATCGGCTACGGCCAGGGCCACCTGTTCGGCCAGCCCCGCGCCATCCGCGACGCCATCCTCGCCGAAGCCGACCCGCCGTCGGGCTATACCCAGAGCCTGATGCGCCGCGCGGCAGGCGCGCGCTAGGCGGCGGCGCCCCTACTTCCTGTTACAGAAGTCCAGGAACCGCCTCTGCAGGTCGCGGTCTTCCTTGAAGGCGCCGGTGAACTGGGTGGTGATGGTCGAGACGTGCTTGTGGTGCACGCCGCGGGTGGTCATGCACTGATGTTCGGCGTCGATCAGGATGGCGACGCCGCCGGGGGCCAGGCTGTCTTCGATCGCGTCGCAGATCTGCTGGGTCATGGTCTCCTGGGTCTGCAGACGCTTGGAGAAGATCTCCACGACGCGGGCGATCTTTGAGATGCCGACCACCTTGTCCTTGGGCAGATAGGCGACATAGGCCTTGCCCAGGAACGGGGCCATGTGGTGCTCGCAATGGCTTTCCACATCGATGTCGCGGAGCATGACGATGTCATCGTACCCCTGCACGTCCTCGAAGGTGCGCGACAGCTCCTTCACCGGATCGGCGCGGTAGCCGCTGAACCATTCCTCATAGGCGTCGACCACCCGCTTGGGGGTGTCGATGACGCCCTCACGCTGCGGATCATCGCCGGCCCAGGCGATCAGGGTCTTGACCGCCTCCATCGCTTCTTCGCGGGAGGGGCGTTGGCTGGGCTTGAGTTCAGGGCGGACAGTGACACTGGCCGGACGATCGTCGCCAAAGGAAGCCATGGTGCGAAAAGGGTCTTTCCGGGCTCAAGTTGCGCCGGAGCGACGGCTCCGGAATGACGCGTTCACCCTTGCTGTCCGTCGGGTCTATCTCTTCCCGCTAAAGCCGTTCGCTACCCGGACAACGCTGGCTATATGGGGCAAGCCTGCTATTTCGGCAACCTTCACGATCTCGCAGACTGATTAGAAAACCTGATGCCGCTTCACCTCTACGACACCATGACCCGCGAAAAGCGGCTCTTCACGCCTTCCGACAAGGACCGGGTGACGATGTATGTCTGCGGCCCCACGGTCTACAACCACGTCCATATCGGCAACGCCCGGCCGGTGGTGGTGTTCGACACCCTGTTCCGCCTGCTGCGCCACATCTACGGCGAAGAGGCGGTGGTCTATGCCCGCAACATCACCGACGTCGACGACAAGATAAACGCCAAGGCGGCCGAGGAAGGCGTCGACATCAA
>DGYN01000062.1:72428-72589 GCA_002398405.1 Caulobacteraceae bacterium UBA5005 | reverse complement strand
TCGAGACCACCAACATCCCGGAGGCCCAAGCCTATCGCGGGGCGTGGGAGAACCTCAAGATCGTCGAGCGCTTCACCATCGTCTCGCCCCAGCGCATGCATTACAGCTTTGAGATCATCGACCCGACCATGTGGGCCAAGCCCTGGGGCGGCGAGTATGAG